>JBAYJS010000035.1:0-11205 GCA_041664985.1 Candidatus Buchananbacteria bacterium
AACGAGCAGGGTGGTGCCGCTTTCAATGCTTCGGGGGAAGCAAGAATAGTTTGTGGCTGCCTGGGCACGGCGCTTACACCTTTTCGCCTTGGTGATGGAATCTACGAGCCGCAAGCCTATTTTGCAGCTTCCAGAAAGCTTTGCTCTATCACTGCCTGGCGAGTTTCGCCCGGTAAAATCTATATTCACGAACACGAGCTATTCAGAAAAGACGGCTTAGTCTATATCGTTACCAGATTCGTTTGGGGCGGCGATGTCAGCCGGCTAAGCATCCAAAGGTTTATTAACCCCGCCCATGCTGCAGTGGCAAAAGCCCAATGCTCACCGTGCCTTGATGCACATTTTTGCAAAAAACCATAGTCCCAGATTGATTTAATCGATTTGGGACTTTTTTTAAAAAATTTTAGTCAAAAAATAGTCCCGCTTTGGCGGGACCATTTTTTTATTAACAATTCTCAGTTCTCTAGTTATTCGGCGTCTTCATCACCTTCAGCAGCCATATCATCATCCATGTCGTCATCGTCATCGGTCATATCATCGTCATCATCAACGGCTTCATCGGCAGTAGTGATGTCTTCTTCCATTTCGTCTTGGAAATACATTATTTTTTTTCCTTGTAGTTCTGGCCTAAGGTAATTAAAAAGGGAATAGCCAGAACCTTAATTATTAATTAACAAAATTATAACATATTTGATTTGGGTGTCAAGCGCAAAAAATAGGGGCAAAAATGGCTTGTTTTGTGAATTTATTATTTATCCTGTATAGTTTAAATATGATAAACAAACCAAAAAAAGTCTGCATTGCCATGTCTGGCGGGGTTGATTCGTCACTGGCAGCCGCCTTGCTAAAGAATCAAGGCTATGATTGCATTGGTATTTTTTTAAAATTTTGGCAGGAACCGGCCAAAAATTGCGGGATTGAAAATAAATGTTGCTCCCAGCCCGCCTACGAAGATGCTAAAAAAGTTGCCCACAAACTGGGATTTCCTTTGTATACTTTAAACTTTTCGCAACCGTTCAAAAAAGCCGTGGTTGATGATTTTTTGGCACAATTTAAAAAAGGCTGTACGCCAAACCCGTGCGTTGCCTGTAATAAATTTATTAAGTTTGGTTTGCTTTTAAAAAAAGCTAAACTGTTTGGTTGTGATTATTTAGCTACCGGCCATTACGTCAAAATCAAAAAGGATAAAACGGGAAATTTTATTCTTCAAACGGCCAAAGATAAACAAAAAGATCAATCATATTTTTTGTATAATTTAAAACAAAATCAACTTAAACAAATTCTATTTCCGCTCAGTGATTTAACCAAGCCGCAAGTCCGCCAATTGGCCAAAAAATTCAATCTCTCTGTTTACCAAAAACCGGAAAGTCAGGAAATTTGTTTTGTACCCGAAAAAAATCATTATTCTTTTTTAAAAAGAAATTTAAAATTAAAACCCGGCCCGATCAAAAACCCGGCCGGCCAAATTTTGGGTTGGCACGACGGTTTGCCGCTTTATACTTTGGGTCAGCGGCGGGGGATTAAAATCGGCGGACCAGGACCTTTTTACGTGATTAAACTTGATTATAAAAATAATACGCTAATCGTTAGCAATAGCCAAAACGATAAAAATTTATTAACCAAAAAATTTCAGCTTAAAAATATCAACTGGCTTAGTGGTAAAGCGCCAAAGCCAAATACTAAACTCGGGGTTAAAATTCGCTATCAAGCTAAAACTATTCCCGCTAACTTTTCAAAAAACATCGTCACTCTAAAAACGCCCCAGCGGGCGGTTATGCCGGGCCAATCAGCGGTTTTTTATCAGGGAAAAACTGTCCTGGGCGGGGGAATTATCAGTCGATTGATTTCCTAAATTAGCTTATTAAAAAAAATTTCCTCTAAATTTAGAGGTTTTTTTTATAATCTTATTAAAAATTCTTGACAAAAATTAAAAAATGTGTTAGGGTCTAGTGTTGCTCTTTGAAATCCCAGGCTTTTTAGTCTGTTCTAATATAGCTACAAAAGCGTCCAATATGCGTTGGACGTTTGTTCGTGTTGAGTCGAAGAGGAAGATAAGGAAAAGGAAAAAGAGAGAAATGAATACTCGATTTGTTAAGGCGACGATGATGATGTTGGCATTGACGGTTTTTCTGTTTGGCTGCCCGTTTTCCCAGCCCGACCCTGACGATCAGGGAACGATTGACGTGGGTGCCAAAGACACCAGCGTGTATCTGCGCGGCAATATCTGGGACGGCGCCGTGGCCAAAGCCCTTGGTCTAAATGACATGGGCAACAAGCTCCGCGGTAAGGTTCGCTGGCTTTGGGTCAACCTGTGTCCGCTTGACGGCGGCATGGGTAAATCCCTCGAAGAACCCGAAAAGGGCGGCGGCAATAGCCTCAGCTTCGCTGTGGCAGTTGACGAGGCTGGAAACTTCGACGGCGGCAAGGATGGAATTGTGCCCAATACGTATCTGGTGTACGTACATGCCGAGGACGCCGGTCGCAATCAGCTGTTCCGACCCAAAAAGCCGATTCAGCAAATCACCATTGCGGGCGGCACCGAAACCAAGGTAGTGGTCGGATTGCGGCTGCTGGATAAGTACTTTTTCCAATGCTGTTTACCGGGATTGGCTGGTCAGTACGATGGCGAATGGGGTTATGCAACTGTCATGGCTAATTGGCCCAAAGACGTCGCGGACCAAATGCCGCAAGCCAGAAAACAGTGGCAAATTAGTTGGTCAAAAATCGACGACCGGATGCTGTTTTACGTCGATTTGCCCCTGGACTTTCCCGGCGGTTGCGTCGTTGTCACTGATGACACCGGCAAGACCTACCATCCCGATTTGCCGCTGATCCCTGCTAATCTGAATTGGGACACTTTCAGCTTTAGCAACGTTATCGACATCCCATATGTCGAAACGCAGATGCTGGGCGCCCTGGATCTTAGCCTTACCTGGGACTATGAAATAACCGACAGTTGGTTTATCCGTGTCGGCAGTCCCCAAGCCGGCATGGGCATCGAATTTTCGGATATCGAATCGGCCATCAACTATGGCACATCATACACCGAAATCTACCTCGGTCAGGGCGAATACGAACTCGATTCGGACTTGCCGATTGCCCGGATAACGATCATCGGGCGCGGGCCGGGAAAGACCACGGTTTTTAACCGAAACGTGAACCGACCGTCGGTGTTTTACATGTCGTCATTGGCAAAAGGCGGCGGCACCAATGGCAGTCTTGGCCTGGCCAATCTTAAGGTTCACAATGGACCAGGCAAACGAAATGAAATCTACAGCGATGCTGCCGTTTTTATCGAAGCGGGTTCGCTAGCCATGGACAACGTCGTGATTGAGAACGAATCAAACACCGGCGCCGTGGCCAATTATGCGCAGTGGGTTTCAGTCATCCATTGCACCATAGTCGGGCCGCTAGCCTATCAGATTGGCGTCAGCGGCGATCCGAAGGGGATTGCCGTGTACAATGAGCAAAACGTTTCCGTCGGTGATTCCATCATCGGCTGGTGCGGCACCGCAGTATGGTGCAGTAACGGCGAAGCGACGCTTTGGTACAACTGCTTTTGGCAGTGCGCGGCGCTGACGTTTTGCGAACGCAACCCGAGCTGGGCGCCCGATCAGTCCAGTTGGGTCCTAGCTGACCCCATGCTCGATGCCAATCAGCGTCTGCTACCGGGTTCACCGTGTCTGAATGCAGCCGGCGACGGCTATGATATCGGCGTGCTGTTTGACTAAACGGCACCGATTCAACACTCAACCCCTTGGTTACTTGTAAAAAGTGACTAAGGGGTTCTTTTTTTAAAAAAACAAATTAGTAACCATCTTGACAGGCAAACTGCCAAATAATATGCTGAGGCCAAGATCGTTTCGATCGAAAGGCAGAAACCAAAGGCAGAAAAAAAGCGGAGGAACAACCATGCGTCTGATTATCGTAGTACTGTTTTCAATGGTCATCACCGGCTGTGCGACCGGCCCAAAACCGGCCATGCTGCCAACTCAACCTGGCTGTTATTTGCAGGTTCAATCCAAACCAGGCCAAAACCAAGCCCAGGTCAACGTCCTGGAAATCGGCCCCAACGGCAAACCAACCGAATCGCAGTTCTTTGATTCAAAAAAGACCAGCTTGCTGGTAATTGAAAACCGAGCTGATGGTTCGGCCACTTTAGCTTTTATCAGTTCCACTTCCTATGAAGCGGACAAAGAATGCTTTGCCCGACTCAAAGAAAGTTTCCGCCTCATTCCGCTTCAGGAATGATCCCGCTCGTTTGGTTCAACCTCTCAACTTGCAAGTTGTTAGAGGTTGTTTTTTTAAAAAAAATCCACCCAAAAAAGGTAGATCACAAACAAAGAGCAGGTCTGACCGGGGTGCTAACCGGAGCTTTTTCCATCTCCGAGGAGTGGAAAATCCCCGTGTCGGTTTCGGTGAATTTCACCAACCAAGTATTGGGCGCTGTGTAGGGACCAGTGACCAAGCCGGTATCACCATTGTGGTTTTCCCGCACGTCGCGGTAGTAGTCTGTCAGACCAACACCGCTCAAAGAACGACTCCTGACCCGGACTATCACCAAATCGCCACGCTTATACTGATTCATGAATGTCTCCTTTATCTGCCTAAAGTCGACTGCCTACATTTAATACCAATTTAAAAATAAAGTAGATTTGATTTTCTGTCAATGATTAAAAACCACCTTGAAAGCAATTAATTTATCTGCTAAAATCAACCTATGAACTCAAATCAACTTAAACAAAAATATTTGGATTTTTTTCAAAGCCAAGGCCACACCGTTATTCCCTCGGCTTCTTTGGTTCCCCAAAACGATCCAACGGTTTTATTTACCACCGCCGGTATGCATCCGCTGGTGCCTTATCTTTTGGGCGAAAAACATCCCGGGGGCACCCGTTTAACCGATGTTCAAAAATGCATCCGCACCGTTGATATTGATAATGTCGGTGATAACACTCATCTGACTTTTTTTGAAATGTTGGGCAATTGGTCTTTGGGTGATTATTGGAAAGACCAGGCAATTAAAATGAGTTTTGATTTTTTAACCAAAAAGTTACAAATTCCTTTGGATCAATTGGCTGTCACTTGCTTTGCCGGTGAACCAGAAAATAAAATCCCCAAAGACGAACAATCCGCCAAAATCTGGCAAAATTTGGGCGTTAAAAAAGAACGAATCGCTTTTTTGGGTCGAGAAGATAATTGGTGGGGACCGGCCGGCCAAACCGGGCCTTGCGGTCCGGACACGGAAATGTTTTTTTGGACCGGCAAAACCCCCGCCCCAAAAAATTTCGATCCAACCGACAAACTTTGGGTGGAAATTTGGAATGACGTTTTCATGCAATATAATAAAACCGCCGCTGGCAACTACGAAGAACTAAAACAAAAAAATGTTGACACCGGCATGGGTTTAGAACGAACTACCGCGGTTTTAAACGGCTGGGATAATGTTTTTGCCACTGATTTATTTGTGCCGATTATGGCAGCCATCAAAAAGCTAGCGCCAATTGAAAATGAAAAATCAGCTCGAATTATCGCTGACCATTTGCGCGCCGCTGTTTTTATTTTGGGTGAGGGGATCGAGCCTTCAAATTTAGACCAAGGTTATGTTTTGCGCCGATTAATCAGGCGTGCCATTCGCCACGGTAAAGTATTAGGCATAATTGATTTCAAGGAAAGTAAAGCTAATCTCGATGATAAAAAATCGTTAGGACATTTTATTGGAATAATAGCCAAAGTAATCATTGAAATGTACTCCAGTAACTATCCGGAATTAGAAAAAAACAAAGAATTTATTCTTGATCAATTAGTTCGAGAAGAAACAAAATTCAGCAAAACCTTAGAGGAAGGTTTAGGCATGGCTGAAAAAATATTTGCTTCAAAAAAATCAATCAATAAGGAAAAATTTGATAAAATTAAAAAAGAAACAAGTGCAGAAAGAATTCGTTTTATCATCTCAAATAAATATAAAGATATCTCAGCTAAAGAACTTGAAGAAGCAACAATATCTGGCGAAGAATTATTCTTATTATACCAATCATATGGCTTTCCTATAGAAATAATTGAGGAATTAGCTGAGGAAAAAAGACTGATTGTAGCCTTTCGCGACTTTACTGAAGAATTTGAAAAGCATCAGCAGCTTTCCCGCACCGCTACCGAAGGCCGATTCAAAGGCGGTTTGGCGGATAATTCCGAGCTAACTGCCAAAATGCACACTGCCACGCACTTGATGTTGGCCGCTTTGCGCCAAGTTTTGGGTGATCAAGTTTTTCAAAAAGGTTCAAATATTACGCCCGAACGGATTCGGTTTGATTTTTCTTATTCAGAAAAAATGACTCCGGAGCAAATCAACCAGGTTGAAAACTTGGTAAACGAGCAAATCAAAAAAAATCTGCCGGTGGTTTGCGAAGAAATGGACTTAGGCCAAGCTAAAAAAGCCAATGCCATGGGTGTTTTTGAAAATAAATACGGCAATAAAGTCAAAGTCTATTCAATCAAAGATTTTTCCAAAGAAATCTGCGGCGGTCCCCATGCCAAAAATACCGGCGAACTGGGCCATTTCAAAATTTTAAAAGAAGAGTCATCAAGCTCTGGCGTCAGAAGAATTAAAGCGATTTTAGACTAAAAAACTTGCCAATTACGACCGGCCCAAACGGCCGGTTTTTTGTTTAATGATTCATTGACTAAAACCAAATAATCTGCTAAAAAGGGAGAGAAATGATTGAGTATTTAGGCGATTAACCAGACCAGAAACGACTGGATTGGAGGAAGACGCTATGCATGAAGCACTGGCAGTATTGGCAATCATTGTGGTTGCAGGCACCCTGCTTTGGCGATATTTTAGCCGACGCAAAGCCTCTCAGGCTGAAATTGTTCGAGAAATCGAACAGGCCGTCAAAGAAGGCAAGAAGTTCCAACTTCTGGCAGTGGCCAAAAAGTCCAAAACCTGGCTGTACTCCGATCGCAGCCAACCAGACAGTGAATGGATTTACCGCGCCAGCTGTATCAGTCTGGACAGACACGAACAAGTGACTGTAGTCACTGGCATTTTGAAAGAGGTTACAGAGGGTATTCAGTCTAAACAGTTCAGGTTCTTGGGCGACAAGTGCCTGATGTTTGCGACAGAGAGTGAACTGCATCTTTGGGTCAGGAAAAACTACCTTAATTGGTAGCCAAAAAAGGAGAGCGACCTTGGAAAAGTACCTGATTCTGGCAATGTTGATTGCAGTCATAGCGGCTGTCATCGCGTTTCGACGGCGACAAAACTGCTCCAAAGATTTGAGGGACAACAAACCCAGATACCAGCTCCTAACCATCTGGGTGCTTGATGGCATCTGCTTTACCTGCTACTACCGGCGGGTTGATGGCAGAAGATGGTATCAAGGGCAGCTGTACTCGGTTCGCAAGAATTTCCCAAATGACACCGAACCGCATCCGGTGTCGCGGGAAGACATCGAACGCCATCTCGCCAAACCGGGCAATTACGCCGGCAAAGGCGGTTATCTGGATTGGCGAAAGACTGACCCCAGTCTGACCGCCGACTCACCGGCGGAAATCGAGATACTGTACCAGCGGATTGCGGAATTTGTCCGTGCCAATCCGCCAAAGGATTCCGAACTGCCAGCGCTCAGCCAGCAGCTGGCTGAAATGTTTCAGCCGCAAGCTCATTAGTCAGGCCTTGGTCTCAAAACCTCGGCCTCTTTTTTTCCCAAGCAGATATTGACATTATTTAAAGATTAGTATAATATAAATCATATTGTTGACAAATAAAAGCAATCTGCTATAATAATTTCAGGAAATTTAGTTAAAATTTGCTTTATTTTAGATAAAATTCTGGGCTACCCCCGAATGCAGTAAGCGCCAAGAATTTTATTTTTTTCTAATTTATGGTTAAAAACCAAGAAACTATCCCCAGCAAGGACTTTATTGAAATTAACGGGGAAGTCCTAGAATTACTACCAGCCGCCAGTTTTAAGGTTAAGCTGGAAAACGGTCATGAAATCTTAGCTCATCTTTCCGGCAAGATGCGAATGTTTAAAATCAGACTTTTGCCCGGTGACCGGGTTAAGGTGCAAATGACTCCTTACGATCTAACTAAAGGCCGGATAACTTATCGCTATTAAAATTATGAAAGTTAAAGCTTCGGTAAAAAAAATTTGTAAAGACTGTAAAGTGATCCGTCGTGAAAAACGGGTTCACATTATTTGTAAAAACCCGAGGCACAGACAACGTCAAGGATAAACTATGGCTAGAATTGCAAGCGTCACTTTACCAAAAGACAAACGGGTAGAAATCGGACTTACCTATATATTTGGTATTGGTCGAAATTTATCAAACAAAATTTTAAAGGATGTCAAAATCAATCCAGACACTCGCGTTAAAGATTTAACCGAAGAAGAGGTTAGCCGCTTAAGAGAAATTATTGAAAAAAGCTACCGCGTCGAAGGTGAATTAAAACGCGACGTTTTAATGAATATCAAACGGCTCAAAGAAATCGGCAGTTATCGCGGCTCAAGACACGCCAAACATTTGCCATCTCGAGGCCAACGCACTAAAACTAACACCCGAACGGTCCGCGGCAATATCAGAAGAACTATGGGTTCTGGCCGCAAACCAATCGGTCAGAAAACCTAATTTGGTTAATCGCTAAACTTATATATGTCTGAAGAAAAAACTCAGCCAAAATCGGAAACAACTGAAATTACGGCCGAAGCAAAACCGGAAGCCCAAAAAGCCGTCAAAGGTAAAGCCGCCAAAAAAATCAAACGACAAGTTTCGTCTGGTAAAGCTTATATTTCCGCCACTTACAATAACACTTTAATTACTTTCACCGATCCAAACGGCAATGCAATTGCTCAATGTTCCGCCGGTCAAATGGGTTTCAAGGGTCCAAAAAAATCCACCCCGTATGCTGCCGGCATTATTGTTGCTAAAGCCGCTGAAAAAGCCAAACCTTACGGCTTAAAAGAAGTTTACGTTTTGGTTAGCGGTGTCGGCGGTGGCCGGGAAGCCGCTATCAGAGCTTTAAATGCCAATGGTATTAATGTTTTAAGTATTAAAGACATAACACCGATTCCGCACAACGGTTGCCGACCGAAAAAGCCGAGACGTGTTTAATATCCTATGACCAAACTTTTAGATTCAAAATGTAAAAAATGCCGACGGGAAGGCGCCAAACTCTTTTTAAAGGGTGATCGTTGTTCCACGCCTAAATGCGCGATTGTTAAAAGAAATTATCCGCCGGGCGTTCACGGTCCAAAAGGCAAAAAAAGATCCACCGAATACGGTGGTCAGCTTCGTGAAAAGCAAAAAGCTAAACGAATTTATGGTTTGGCTGAAAGACAATTTAGAAATTATTACTACAAAGCCATCAAACAAAAAGGTGATACCGGTCAGATTATGCAGCAACTTTTACAGTTGAGATTAGATAATGTCATTTATCAAAGCGGCCTAGCCAAATCCCGAGCTCAAGCCAGACAAATGATTACCCATGGCTTATTTTATGTTAATAACAAAAAAGTAAATATTCCTTCTTTCCAGGTCAAATCAAAGGATGAAATCACAGTCAAGCCCAGCAAAACCCAGGCTAAACCTTTCGCTGAATTGGACAAAAAAATCAATTTGGAAAAAATTCCCAGTTGGATCCATCTTGATTTAAAAAATGTGGCCGTAAAAATTCTGCAAAGACCAGAAGGATCGGATTTGGATTTAAGCTATAATCCTCGTCTAATCGTCGAATTTTATTCAAAATAATCTAATCCCTAACTAAGGGAAAAATATATGGAAAAAATTCCTTTGCCTTCAAAAATTGATATCCAACCAGGAAAATCAAAAAACGAATCAATCATTAGCATTCAACCATGCCATCCTGGATTTGGCACGACTTTAGGTAACGCCTTAAGACGCGTTTTATTATCATCTTTGCCGGGCGGAGCGGTTACCGCTTTTAAAATTAAAGGTGTTAATCATGAATTTTCCGCAATTCCTCAGGTTAAAGAAGATGCCGTTGAAATCGCTTTAAATTTAAAACAACTTCGTTTAAAAGTTTATTCCGATCAACCGGTCAGACTGGAAATTAAAGCCAAAGGCGAGAAAAAAGTTACCGCTAAAGATATCAAATCAAGCAGCGATGTCGAAGTGGTCAATCCGGATTTATTGATTGCGACTTTGACTGGCAAAGATGCCGAATTTGAAATGGAATTAATTGTTTCCCAGGGCCGAGGCTATGTTGCCACCGAAACTCGTGAAAAAGAAAATACCGAAGTTGATATGATTTTGGTTGACTCAATTTTTACACCGATCAAAAATGTCGGCATCAGTATTGAAAATGTCCGCGTCGGTCAAATGACTAACTATGAAAATTTGATTTTAACGATTGAAACTGATGGTTCGATTACCCCTCAGGAAGCCTTGGATCAAGCCACTCAAGTTTTAATTGAACATTTTCAATTTATCAATGAACAATCACAAACTTCCGCTAAACCAAAAAAAGAAAAAGTAGAGGAAAAATCTGAAGAAGCAGAAGAGGCTGAAGTCGAAGAAAAAAAGCCTAAAAAAGTTAAAAAATCAAAGAAAGAAGATAAATAACAGATATGCGTCACCGAAATAAAGGAAAAATTTTAGATCGTAAAAAAGCGCCAAGAAAAGCGTTGCTTCGCAGTTTGGCCACCAGTGTTATAATTTACGAAAAAGTAAAAACCACCAAAGCCAAGGCTAAAACCGTCAAACCGATAGTTGAAAAATTGGTTACTACTGCCAAAAAGAACGATTTGACTGCTCGCCGCAAGCTGACCGAAGTTTTGTATCACAAAAAAGCGGTCAAAAAAGCTTTGGAAGTTTTAGGTCCTCGCTACAAAGATAAAAAAGGTGGCTATACCAGAATTATTAACTTAGCCCCGAGAAAAGGCGATGGCGCAAAAATGGCCCAAATCGAATTTATTTAAAAAAATTTATTGTTAATATGGAAAAAACCAGTCCTAAAAAGAAAACTACCCAAAAAGCTGCTAAACCAGGCTTGGTTAGATTAAATCACAAAATCGATGCCACAGATAAAGTTTTAGGTCGCTTAGCCGTCGAAATTGCGCTTTTGCTTCGCGGCAAACATAAACCGACTTTTCAATTTAATCAGGACACGGGCGATTTCGTTTATGTTAGCAATGTTTCAAAATTAAAATTTACTAAAAATAAATTAGATCAAAAAGAATACTA
>JBAYJS010000036.1:0-10845 GCA_041664985.1 Candidatus Buchananbacteria bacterium
CAAAAAATTTACGGACTGCAATTTCATCCCGAAGTGGCGCACACCAAAAATGGTTTGGTTATTTTGAAAAATTTTGTTTTAAAAATTTGTCAGTGTAAAAAAGACTGGTCTTTGGATAAATATTTTGAGCAAATCGTTAAAGACGTCAAAAAGACGGTTGGTAAAAAAAATGTTTTTTTATTGGTTTCGGGCGGCGTTGATTCGTCAGTTTGTTTTGCGCTTTTAGAAAAGATTTTAGGCAAAAAAAGAGTTTTTGGTTTGCATATTGATTCAGGCTCAATGCGTTTGGATGAATCGGCTCAAGTTAAAGCGGCCTTAGCCAAAGCCGGTTTTGACAATTTAGTGGTTTATGATGCCACCAAAACTTTTTTAAACGCTGAAATCGGGGTGGTTGAACCGGAGCAAAAAAGAGAAATTATCGGTAAAACTTTTTTACAGGTTAAAGACGAGGTAATGGCTAAATACAAATTAAATCAAAAAGATTGGGTTTTGGGCCAAGGTACGATTTACCCGGATACGATTGAAACCGGCGGTACCAAACACGCCGATAAAATTAAAACTCACCACAACCGCGTCAAAGAAGTTTTGGAATTAATGCGTTTGGGCGCTTTGGTTGAGCCGTTAGCTGAGTTATATAAAGATGAAGTTAGGGCCATTGGTAAAAAATTGGGTTTGCCCAGTTCGTTAATCAACCGCCATCCTTTTCCCGGTCCGGGTTTATTTATTCGGACTTTGTGTAGTAACGGTAAAGAGCAAATTGAAAATAAACAATTTATCGAAGGCAAATTGCAAAAAATTATCAGTCCCGATTTGGCGGTTGCGGTTTTGCCGGTCAAAAGTGTTGGCGTTCAGGGCGACAATCGAACCTATCGGCATCCGGCTTTAATTTCTGGAAAAACCGATTGGCAAACTTTGCATGATTTTTCTGTGCGAATTACTAATGAAGTGCCTGAGGTTAATCGCGTAGTCTATTTGGTCGGACCAAAAAAAATTGATTTACAAAATTTAAAAACCAAATCAGCTTATTTAACCAAAGAAAGATTAGATTTACTGAGGCAAGTTGATTTTTTGGTCAATGAAGAAATTAAAAAAGCCAAACTCTATAATCAGATTTGGCAGTTTCCAATTGTCTTGGTGCCGCTGAGCTTAAATGGTGGAGAGACAATAATTTTGCGACCAGTCGAATCAAAGGAAGCCATGACCGTTAATTTTTACCCAATGGCAGAATCAATTTTAGAAAGTATTACTGAAAAGATTTTACAAATTCCCGGAATTGATTTAGTTTTGTATGATGTGACTAATAAACCGCCAGCGACAATTGAATGGGAATAAGATAGTGAATAAAAAAATCGGTCGCCTTTGGCGACCGATTTTAATACCTTACAGGAAACCCCGTATGAAAAAGTCCCGATGAAATCGGGACTTTTGAGTGTGGGGAGGACGTCATTGTCGATTCTATTGGATTAATGATTTTATTTCGGCGGCATGGACTTCGTTAACGGTTTGCCAGGAAACAAAAGGTTTAGCAAAGGCAACTTGAATAAAATACAAACACCCGCCGGTAAAACCAACCAGGATCAATAAATAAAGCCAATTAGTTTTTGAAGTTGATGAAACCATAGTAGCTTAATTATATCACCGATCAGATTTCAATTTCAACAGGCCAGCCACGACTAAAACTGCTGCTGCCAATCCGGCGGCAATGAAATATTTTGTTTTGTTATCCATTGTCGCCGGAGCCGAAGCATTATTTTGGTAAATATTTTGTTTGGGTTTTTCCGTTTCCGATTCAGCGCCTAAAACCGTTGGGGTTTTATCTTCGGCTGCAGCTTCTTTATTCAAACTGTTGATTTCGCCAGTCGTTGGCGTTTGGGTTTGCTGCCAGGTAAAATCCTGATCCAAAACGTAGCTGACGCCGGCTTGGCTGCTTTGGTAGGAAACGGCATCAAGCACTTGGCCGGTCGGGCTTAATAGTCTGACGCTGTCGCTGTCATTATTTAAAGCAATTTTAGTTTGATCTTTTAAAAAAGCTAAATATTGACCCGGTTGGATAACGGTATTTTCTGGGATAGTATAAGGCTGACTGCCTTTTTCGGCGTCATCGAGCTGAAAACCGGCTAAATCTACCGCGTAATTTTCCTGATTAAAAATTTCAATGAATTCTTGCTGATTGCCTTCTTTGGCGGGACTTGGCAAAAATTCGGAAATAAAAATAATTGGCAGCTTTTCTTCTGTTGTCGCGATAGAATAAAAAGGTTGGCTATCCAAATTTGTTTCAAACAAAACAGGTGTAGTGGTGGTTTTTTGTTCGGCTTTATTTTCCAAATCAGTAATTTTTATTTTAAAAGTTTCTGTGCTGCTGGCTTGGTTATTTACAAAAACATTTAAAGTGACTTCATAACTGCCGGCTGCCAAATAAGTTTGCGATGAAGTAGCGTTATTGACGGTTTGGCCATCGCCGAAATTCCACAAGAAATTTATTTTTCGCCGCTGGGGATCAAACGAATCAGAACCGTCAAAAAAAATTATTTCACCAACATTGGCAGTCTTTGGTCCGTAAATTACTACTTGGGGCATAATTTCAATTTGGAAAATATTTTCTTTGCCGGGTGAAATATTTTCCCAGCTCCATTGGCCCTCGCTGTTTTTTTGGTAGCTTTGGTCAGCCGGCGCTGCGGTTTTAAAACCGGCTTGATCAATAATTTTTCCGTCTTTGGAATACAAAGTAATTTTTTCATTGAAATTATTTAAAGCCAAATTGGTTTGATTGCGGTCAAAAGCCACGCTGCAACCAGGTGTCATAATTAAAGAAGGCAGGATAAATTTTTGTTTGGCCAAATTGGTAATTTTCCAGTCAGTTAAATCAATATTGGTTTGACTGGTATTTTTTAGCTCAAAAAACTCTTGGCCAAAATTATTATTTTGGGGATTAGGAAAAATTTCCGTAATTGTTATTTGACCTTTTTGGGCTGAGGTTTCGCCGGTGATGACCGTTGGCGTTTCAGCTTGACTTTGAGTTTCCGGCTCCGGTTCTTCAATGGTTGTCTGGCTGCTGTTTTGAGCTTTAGGCGTACCGCCGGCGTCAAAGCTAGTCTGCCAACTATTCAAATCAAGTCTTTCAAGAGTTTGTTTAGTATCATTGTCGCCACCCGGCCAAGTGCCCAAAGCGTTAATTTGATCAACTAAATTATTATTTTGATTATAAAGTTTGAGCCATTCGCCAGAATTACCAAAAGAGCCGGTAAAGATTTGATCAGCGGTTTTTTCGGGCACAGTGTCATCGTCGGTTCTCTCCAATAAAAAATAGCCGCCGGCTTCAATTGTTCCGTTAAGATTAATTTTAGGGCTGCCATCTTCGGCTTCGAGCCGCCAACCGGTCAAATCAACAGCCTGATTGGTTGGATTGTATAATTCCAGCCATTCATCATTGGCCGAGCCAGTTGTACCCATCCAGGCAATTTCATTGATTAAAACGTTAGAGGTTTCAGCCGAAGCTAACAAAGGTAAAAAGAGGCAGAAGACAAAAAAGATTTTTTTCATAGGTTGTAAAATTAATAATTAAAAAAGCGTAGACTAAAATGTCTGCGCTATATTGATTTATGGATACGGAAAAATCCCGACAGGTCGGGATTTTCGCGCTATGTTGAGCCTATGCTCAACTATTATGATACTATCAATCAAAATCCGTGTCAAGTCTTAAATTGACAAATAGGTCAAAATTAGCGATTATATAGAGGTAAAGAAAGCTAAATAAGTCAGAGTGGCCCCGCCTCAAGCCCGAAAGAGTATTAACCATAAAATAGCTTCTAATCACGGAAATTGCCTTCGGCTTGCTAATATAAATATTGATTTAAGTTATTAGCTTGAAGCGAGGTAAATACACACACGCCTTTCTTTAATAATTAATTATTAAGTCAGAGTGGTGAAATTGGTATACACGCTAGCCTTAGGAGCTAGTGCCGCAAGGCATGAGGGTTCGAGTCCCTCCTCTGACACCAAAATAATCCTGACTACAGGATTTTTTTGTTTAATGCTATAATTAATCTATTAGAAACTATAAATTATTAACAAATTTTTATGTTTGACCAAAGTAATCAGCCGCAAAATTCCCTTGAGAATAATCAAGCCCCTCAAGTGCCTAAATCGCCAATTTCATCTGCCGATTCGGAATCGGAAGTAATTTTGCAGATTCCAAAACCTCAGGCAGCAAAACTCAAAACCACCGGTCGAGTTTCGTCAGCCGGTTGGTTGGCTTTGGTTTTATTAATTTTAGTTTCCGGCAGCGGCTTGGGCTATTATGTCTACAGCCGATTTTTTTCTCAAATTTCTTTTGGCTCTAATAAATCAATTGTTAATCAAAATCAGTCAGGGAACAGTTTGGTTGAAAATATTAAAAATCAGGTTAGCAGTCTGATTGGTTCACCCATTGTTTTGGCCCAAGATTTTGCCTCTTACAGTGAACCAAAAGTTGAAGTTAGTCCGGCGATTGTCAAATATCAAGTGGCGACTGATTTAAATAATATTTCCAATTTATCCAATTTTACCTTGTCTGACCAAGCTAAAAACCTAATTGCTAAAAACAATTTTGTAGTCATGCCGGGCTATGCTCAAGAATTTTTCAGTATTTATGAATCAAACCGCTATGCTTTTGTGCCAAGCTTTATTACCACCGATTCAATTTTGCATAATTATCATTTAGCCTTCAATCTTTTATTAAGAACCATTGAGTCAAATAAACTAAAAGCCACTTTGACGGAATTGACCTACAATATGCTCAATGTTTCCAAAGAACAATATGAGCAACTGAAAGGCACGGATTGGGAAAATGCCGCTAAACGTAACGTTGCGTTTTTTACCGTGGCTAATAAATTAGTTTATCCGGCTGCTACGCCGGTTGACTACGTGACAGCTGAAGTCAATCAAGAGTTGGATTTAATTAATTTAGCGGCTGAAATTAAACCATCGGCTGTAATGAATATCGGCGTTACCGATTTGGAGCAAATTTATAATGAAGATTATACTCAATATATCGCTCGCGGCCATTATACCAGAACCGAAGATTTAAAAGCCTATTTTAAATCAATGATGTATTTGGGCCGGTTGACATTTAGACAAAAAAGCGATGAAGAAACCAAATCGGCAATTTTAATCACCAAAGCTTTGCAAGGATCGACTGATTTGAAAAATTTATGGCAAAGAATTTACGAGCCAACTTCGTTTTTTGTCGGTAAAGCCGATGATTTAAGTTTTGCCGATTATAATCAGGTTTTAACGCCAATTTATGGTACCGGATTTAATAGCCAGGAATTATTGGATGGCACTAAATTTGAAAGCGCCAAACAGGCTTTGCAAGATTTACCCAGTCCAAAAATTAATTCAATTCCGATTTTTGACGCCAGATTCATGCCGGATCGAGATAAAGAAATTAAAGGTTTACGTTTTATGGGTCAGCGCTATACTTTGGATTCCGATATTTTTCAGAGATTGGTTTATCGGGAAGTTGGTGATAAATCTCATGAATGCGATTCGGATCCGACCAGTTGGGATTCCAATGCCTCTCGGCGGTTGCCTTCGGGTTTAGATATTGCGGCGGCTTTTGGTTCAAACCATGCCTCACAAATTCAAAAAGACAAAGGCGAGGTCGATTACGCTTGCTATCAACAAAATTTAGATAAAATGACTAATTATGTTTCTGGTTTAAATGGCAAAACTTGGGTTCAGAATTTGTACTGGGGCTGGCTGTATTCTTTGCGGCCATTATTGGCCGAAAAGGGCGAGGGTTATCCGGCCTTTATGCAAAATGCCGCTTGGCAGAAAAAAGATTTAAATACCTTTTTGGGCAGTTGGACAGAACTAAGACATGATACGATTTTATACGTTAAACAAGTTTATGCCGAAATGGGCGGCGGCATGCCGGATAAAAAAGATGATCGCGGTTATGTCGAACCAAACCCTTATGTTTATGCCCGGTTGGCCGCTTTAACTAAAATGACCAAAGAAGGTTTACAGTTAAGGACTTTAATTTCTGATTCTGATTTAGACCTTTTGAATCGGTTGGAAACCCTGGCTTTAAAACTCAAAGAAATTTCTGAAAAAGAACTTGGCAATCAAGCTTTGACTGATGAGGATTATGAATTTATTCGTACCTATGGTGGCAGTCTTGAGCACATGTGGCTTGATGCTTACAAAGATTTAGGCATTGAAAGTATCAGCCAACTTTCCCAAGAGCCAGCTGCCATTGCCGCTGACGTCGCTACCGATCCAAATGGTCAAGTTTTGGAAGAAGGCACCGGTCGAATTTATGAAATTTATGCAGTGGTACCAGTTGACGGTAAATTAAGAATTGCCAAAGGCGGAGTTTTTTCTCATTACGAATTTGCCTGGCCGCTTAATGATCGACTGACTGATGAAAAATGGCGCAGCCTGGTTGATCAGGACAAGCAGCCGGCGATGGCTGATTGGACTAAAGCTTTTATCACAAAATAATTTTCATTTACCAATTTACAATTTTCATTGAAAATTGATTGTAAATTGAAAATTAAAAATTGTAAATTGGTTTTTATGTCCCCCAAAAAAATAGTTTTAATTTTTATCATAGTTATTTCTATTTTAGCCGCAATCATCTGCGGCTTTTTAGTGATTAATTTATTGGCTAAAAATAATTCAGTTAATCAAATTAAGCAAGAATTTATTGAAACGCCAAAAATATTAAAATTGTCAGCCGTTCCGGCCTTTGTCATGCCAGAGCCAGAAGTTACTTTGTTAGCCGTTGGCGACATCATGCTTTCCCGCAGTGTTGAGCAGCAGATGATTAAAAAAAATGATTTTACTTTGCCATTTTCACCCTTGGCTAATTTAACCAAATCAGCTGATATCACTTTTGGTAATTTAGAAACAGCAATTTTGCCAGGCAGGCAAATTAATACCGGTGAATTTTTATTTCGCACTAATCCCAAAAGTATCGCCGGGCTGCAGGCAGGCGGTTTTGATTTGGTTTCGCTGGCAAATAATCACACACCCAATTTTGGTATCGACGGACTTAACCGCACTTTTGCCGCTTTAAACCAAGGCAACATCAGTTTTGTCGGCGCCGGCACCAGCGACACCTTGGCCAATCAGCCGGTAATTATTGAAAAACAGGGGATTAAATTTGGTTTTTTGGCGTATGTCTATCCGCAAATTCCCAAAGATTACCAGGCCACAGCCAATCGGCCGGGCGTGGCTTTTATGGATTTGGTAGAAATGAAAGTGGCGGTAAAAAATCTAAAGCCGCAAGTTGATTTTGTAATTGTTTCCATGCACGCGGGCACGGAATATGTGCCAGAACCAAACCAAGAACAAATTGATTTTGCCCATGGAGCAATTGATGGCGGCGCCAGCTTGGTAATTGGTTCACATCCGCACGTGGTGCAAACTGTGGAAAAATATCACAATGGTTATATTTTTTACAGCCTGGGTAATTTTATTTTTGATCAGCTTTGGTCGCAAGACACTCAGCAAGGTTTAATGGTAAAAATTACCTTTCGCAGGTGCGGTGACGTCACCGCGCCTTCGAAAGGAATAAAAGATATTGAATTTATTCCAATTAAAATTGATAATAATTTCGCGGCCAATTTGGCCGATGCTACCACTACCAAAAAAATAATTGATCGGCTAAAAATTCCAACCACAATTCAATCTAAATTTTACTGGAATGGCGTCGATTATTTTTGGCTACCAAGCTATGAAATTGAAAATTCATTTTTTGAGCAAGGCGCGGTGACGTCACCGCGCCTTGCTCGGGAGGTGTACCAAGAAAAATATCTGCCTGACGGCAAAAAATTACAAGCGATAATTGTTGATAATACCGGTTATGTAATTTTAGATGGTAAAAATATTTGGCAAAGTGATTCTGGCTACAAAGTCGAAAATGTTTTAATCGGTGATTTTAATAATGACAAAATTGATGAAATTGGGTTTTCTCTTTGGAAACAGGGGAGTTTTGGGCCACATTTGCCCTTTTGGCAAAAAGAAAACGACAAAAATATTTCCAATCATTTGTTTTTGTATCAATTGGACGAAGGTGCGGTGACGTCACCGCACCTTCGGATGACTTGGGGCTCATCAGCCCTAGATAATCCAATCATCAAAATGGCCTTGGTTGATTTGGATCAAGATGGCAAAAATGAATTGGCGGTTTTGGAACAGGCAAATTCCGCAGGCGCGATTTTGGAATCGCGCCAAACCGACCTGGGCATTTGGAAATTTAATGATTTTAATTTTTTTAATATTTTTAAAAGTGAACCAGGGAATTATTTTGACCTAAAAGCCGATTTGAATTATATTTATTTGACTGGAAAATAATTATCAATGATATAAAAAAATGTTATCATATAGTATATAGATGATTTAAAATAAAATTATGCCTGAAACAAAAAAGGTTAAAAAAGAAAAAATTCAAACTAAAGAACAAAAATCAATCAAAATCGCAGTCATCGAACAGGTAATTGCTTTGGCGACCAGCGGCTTTGGTTTGGTGGCGGCTTTGGCCTGGAATGAGGCGATTAAGAGTCTTTTTACTCAATTTTTCCCGCAACCGGGTGGAAATTTGCTGGCTTTGTTTGGTTATGCACTGTTTATCACCATCTTAGTAGTTTTGGTGACAATCGAGCTTGGCCGGATCCTGAATTTGGCCAAAAAACCTCTAAATCAAGGGAAAAAATAATAAAACCAGCAATACTCTTGACAATATGTTTTAAATGATATAAAATTGTATTACTCAATAATACTGTTTCCGGATTCGGTAGACCATAAAAAATAAGAAAAAGACCATATGACACTAAAGAAACTAACTCTTAAATTCCCAAGCGCTTGATTGGCTGATATTTAGGTTGGATGCGGGCCGCTTGGGAGAAGCGGCTTTTTTAGTCCCCCTTAGCTTTCAGAGTTTAGTCCAAAAAGATTTTTGCACCTAACTTTGGTAGTTAAAGAAAGAACGTTGACAATATAATCAAATTCAACAAATTCAATTAAAGTAGAGGCGTATAAAATACGCCTGTATCAAGCATCTTAAATTACAATTTAGTACACACTAAATTAGCACAACTTAAGCCAGAGAATTCGAACGAGCCAGGGGCTCGTGTCCCAATTCTTGTGGTTAAATAGAATTTAAGGGCAAATGGTGGATGCCTCGACATCAAAAGACTATGAAGGACGTAGCAGCCTGCGAAAAGCCTCGGGGAGGTGGCAAGCAACCTTTGAACCGGGGATTTCCGAATGGGGAAACCCAATCCGATGGAAGATCGGATTATCATTAACTGAATACATAGGTTAATGAAGACGACCTGGTGAAGTGAAACATCTCAGTAGCCAGAGGAAAAGAAAAAAATTTGCGAATTACGAATTGCTTATCTTGAGTAATCAGGATTTTCAATTTGTGATTTGCGCATTCCCTAAGTAGTGGCGAGCGAAAGGGGAAGAGCCCAAATTCTGTAGACTACTCTCTAATTAAGTTCTCTTGCAAGAAACTTAATAAGGGTCATAAGGGTGCAAGCCCGCAATGTCTATGGAACGTTGTAAGATAGATACATTCTAAATCCTTGCAGGTTTAGGCGGAGTCAAAAATATATTTTCCTAGCAAAAGTCTCTGGAAAGTGACGCCAAAGAAGGTGATAGCCCTGTACGCGAAAGGGATTATAACTCTGCAGCATTTATCTTGAGTACCACGGGTCTCGTGAAACCCTGTGGGAATTTGCCGCGACTATGCGGTAAGGCTAAATACTTTTGATGATCGATAGTGAACAAGTACCGTGAGGGAAAGGTGAAAAGTAGCCCGGTGAGGGCGATGAAATAGTATCTGAAACCATTTGCTTACAAGGAGTCGGAGCTCCGCTTCGCGGAGTGACGGCGTGCCTATTGAAGAATGAGCCAACGAGTTTGTGGATGTTGCTTCGCTTAAGTCCGAGAAGGACGAAAGCAAAGTGAAAGCAAGGGTTAACCCCCGTAGTTTACTTATTGCTTACTCTGCCATATTGGTAGGATAAGCAATTTGTAAACAGGTAGCATTCACAAGACCCGAAACCAGGTGATCTAGCCATGACCAGGGTGAACGTACTGTAACAGGTACGGGAGGCCCGAACCCACGAGCCGTGCAACACTCGGGGATGAGTTGTGGCTAGGGGTGAAATTCCAATCGAACTTGGTAATAGCTGGTTCTCCTCGAAATAGCTTTTGGGCTAGCCTTAAGCAGTAACCGTGGGGGTAGAGCACTGAATAGAGGCAGATGTAGAAATACTACTGTCTTTAACCAAACTCCGAATACCACGGCGGAATGCTTAGGAGTCAGACTATGCGGGCTAAGCTGCATTAGTCAAAAGGGAAACAGCCCTGATCGCAAGCTAAGGTCCCTAAATCTACGTTAAGTGTAAAAGGTAGTCATTTGATTTAAACAACCAGGAGGTTGGCTTAGAAGCAGCCATCCTTTAAAGAAAGCGTAACAGCTCACTGGTCAAGTCGAACGGCGCCGAAAATGTACCGGGGCTAAACGTAGTACCGAAGCTGCGGGTTTCATGAATTTATTCATGGAGCGGTAGAGGAGCTTTCTATAAGCGCTGAAGGTTAATCGTGAGGTTAGCTGGAGTTTATAGAAGTGAGAATGTTGGCATGAGTAGCAAAAAGACAGGTGAAAATCCTGTCCACCGTAAACCTAAGGTTTCCTGGGCAACGAGAATCGCCCCAGGGTTAGTCGATCCTAAGGTGAGGCCGAAAGGCGTAGCCGATGGAAGAGCAGGTTAATATTCCTGCACTATCTTATAACAAACCACGAAAGGACGCATTTCGTAAATCCAAATGTTCTATGGTATGGAC
>JBAYJS010000037.1:0-10278 GCA_041664985.1 Candidatus Buchananbacteria bacterium
GTCGGTAAAATATTGGTCAGCGTTAAAACGTTTATAAAAACTATGGGGAATATACGGTAAAGTGCCTTTGCCGATGCCAACCAATGCGCCAACGGCGATAAACAAGCTAAGGTAAATTATTAACATTGCTTGCAAAAGTTTGTCTTTTGCCAAATTATCATATAATTTTGTGACACCCAAACAGACAAAAAGATAAAACAAAACAATCAGAATAATAAAGTATCGATCGGTAAAAATTATAACTCCGGGCAGTATAAACCCAAGCAACATTGCCAGAAATAAAAATAAGTATTTAGACCATTCTTTTTTTAAAGCCAGCCACATTCCCATTAGTGTCAAAATTGAAATCAAATAACTGCCAATTACATATTTTGGTAATGAAATTAAGCTGTTAAATAAAATTTTAGCCATTGATATTGAAGTTTGAATCGGTTGTTGGAAGAAAAGATCATAAACATTTTTATATTCCGAAGATGGACTCTCGACCAAATAGCCGTCGCCAACGTATGAAACCAAAAGTATTTTATCAAATTCAGTATAAAAAGGCTTGCCGGTGAGAATATAGTTTCTGGCCAAATAAGGGGTGGCAATGATTAAAAAACCAAGCACCGTTAAAGATAATTTAATTAAAAATTTCCTTTTGTTTTGCTGATAAAAATAACTCAACAGTATTACCGGTAAAAAAATATATAAAGCTTCCGACCTAGTTAAATAAGTCAGAGCCAGCAATACGCCGGTTAGCAGGGGGTAAGTTTTATTTTTTTCTTTGGTTAAATAAAGGCAATAAAGCAGGAAAATGGCTAAACAGCAATAAACAATTTCTGGCCAGGCAATTGCTACCCAGGATAGAATCAGAGTATTAAAACTGATAAAAATTAAAAGTAAGGTTGAAACTTTTTTTGATTTGGTTAAAACATAAGCAAAAAGATAGGCAATGATTGGCAGCAAACTGCCGGCGATAACATTGACTAGCTGGGCGGCTAAATAGGAGACGCCAAAAATTTTATAGGCCAAAGCTATTAATATCGGATAAAACGGCATCCTGAAAAAATCCGGTCTGATAATTTGCGGATCCTGTAAAAAATTAAGCCAGATTACTTTAGTGGTAAAACCCTCGCCCAAATAAAGACTTTTTGCCAAATTTAGATAGTGCGGTGACAGTTTATCCAAAGATATGTCTGGTACTACACTTGCCATTAATAAGCGAATAATAAAGTTTAAAATAAAAAACAGCAGTAATAATTTTAGCGGTTTGGTTTCTGACAATTTTATGAAAAATTTATAGATAAAATCGCCAAGGCTGATGATTTTTTTATTTAAAAACCCGGTCGGTTTTTTACGTAAAATAAACCAGACTATAGCCAAGGTAATAATTAGAAAAAACTCAAAATTAAAAAAAATATACTTAATAATTGGAATAATTTTTTCCAGCATAAAAATGGAATTTATTATTAAAATTAAATAATAGCAGTTTTGCTTTTTAGTATATTTTTTGTTAAACTGAAAACAGTTATCTTTTATAATCTAACCATAATTTTGGCTTAAATGCAAATAAAAAAGACCTTTGGGCAGGAAAAATATAAAAAACTATTAATCATATTTTTAGCGGTTTTGATTTTTGCCGGCAGTTTTTTAGTTCATTATCTTCCGGTTTTAGTCAAAGGTTATTCGCCGGCAATTTGCACTGATAATTTGATCTTGGCTCGAAATTACTATTTAACTGGCCAAAAAACCATTGAAAATGAATCTGGTGTATATTTGTCAACGGACTTAATTAAAGAGAACGGGGGAATTGCTGCTACAACCGAAAATGAGTTAACGCCGATAATTTATAGCCAATTATTCAGAGTCTTTGGTTTTTTACCTGATTTGCCACTTTATATTTCTTTGATTTGTTTTTCTTTAATATTGGTTTTGTTGTTTTTGCTTTTTAATAAAATGTTTAATCTGTCGGTTGCTTTATTGGCGGTTGGCTTTGGTTTGTTAGTGCCGATTTTTTGGTGGGGTTCCGTTTACCTTGGGTTTTATGAATTTGCCTTGCTGTTTTTTGTTTTAGGCTTTTTTATTTATTTTTATCCAAAACAGCCAAGTTATTTTCATCTAATTTTTGCTAGTTTATTTTTTGGTTTGGCGGCTCTTTGTCGAAATGCTTTTTTAATTTCGTTTTTAGCGATTTTAATTTTTGATTTTTTCAAAAATCGTTCAATTAAAAAATCAGTGGTTTTTGTTTTGCCGTTTGCCGCCATCGTTGGATTAGTTTTTGGTTTGGAAGTTTTTGCTGGGTCAAATCTTTATTTATCGCCAAAAAAAGTCGAGGCTTTCAGCTATTACACTCATCTTTTCCCTGATCCCTATACTTATCATTTTGAGGCCGAAAGTTATTTAGCTGAAATTAAAGATAATGCCAAAGGCGATATTGCCGGCATGATTGTTGACAGAGGTGACTATAATTTTTCTGAATATTTGCAAAAAAGAGGGGAGATTTTAATTAATTCGGTAAATTATTATTTGCGGCAGCTGATTTCTCTAACAATTCTTGGTGGTCCAATCACTTTGCTATTTGTAATTTTTGGGTTTTATTTTTTGCAAAAAGAAAATAAAAAGTTATTTTATTTTTTTGGTTTTTGGTTTAGCTTTTTAGCTTTCTTTCTACTATTTTTAAAAACCAGCAACTGGGATCATCTTTTGGAAATTTTACCTTTAATTTCTTTGACTGGCGGTTTAGGAGTTTATTATTGTCTGCAGTCGATTTATCATTGGGAAACCGATAAAAATAAAAGTTTAATTTTGACAATTATTTTAGTGATTGCTGTTTTTGGTAATTTGTTTGGTCTGAGTAAAATTATGTTTAGTCGGGAATACGGCGGCCAAAATTTAGTGGTCAAAGCTCAGTCGATCATTAACGGCTTGAAAGCGGCCAATTTGGACAGTAAAAAAGACGTGGTGGCAATTGGCATTCATCCGGGATTATCCGGAGTTTTGAACTATTATACGGATAAAAATTATATTTACTTTGACCCCGAAACCATTATTCGTTTGACTAAAGAAAATAAATTAAAAGAAGGCTTTGATTATTTTGGGGTGACTGCCATTGCCGGGTTTTCGGATGAAATTATGGCAACAGCTGCCAATCAAACCAAGGTTTTGATTATAAAAAATCAATAATTTAATTTATTAAAAAATACTTAGTTGGTGCCAAGTATTTTTTTAATTTTATTTTTTGCAAATTATTACATTATCAAGGCCAAAGATTGGAATTTTTTTATCAATTTTTTCAAAAATCGGCAGTAAAATTTCCGGGACTTTGTTAGGTGCGATTGCGCCGTGGGAAAAAGCTGACAAAATTTTTAAATTATGATTTTTTAATTTTTTCTTTAAATAATTTAGGGAAAAACGAAGCGATTTTCTTTCTTCTTTATTAAGCAGTCCAAACATAAAGGTTAACGGGTTGTTTCGATTTGGTTCGATAATTACAATATATTCTTTGCTGATTCTGATCATTTCGTCAATGATTTTATCGCAATCTTTGACGTGATGAAGCATACAAGACTCAAAGACCACATCAAAAGAATCATCGGTAAAGTTTAAATAGTTTGCATCCATTACCATTTTGGTTTTGGCCGGATTTAGTTCAATCATTTTTTCCGAGTAATCAATTGCCGTTACTTGGCAAATTTTAGCAAAAGGATAAGAAAAAAATCCATTGCCCGCGCCAACGTCAAGCAGGGTAGTGGTTTGGTCCAAAGTAATAACTTTTTTAATTTCATTAATTTTTGAATTGGCAAAACTAAAAACCACTGCATGATTTGGGCTACGGCGAGAATTTAATTTTTCTCGCTCCCAATATTTTTTTTGAAATATTTCTGGTTGGTTATTCATTGTTTATTTTTTTAAAATTAATTGGTTCTTTTAGCCAAAATAAAAAGCCGATAAAAGCGCTGGCCAAAACGATAAAAAGCTGAATAATTCCCAAAGCGACAGCTTTTTCAGCGGGCAAATTGACGATACTAAAAAAGAAAATAAATACGGCTTCCCGAGTGCCCACGCCGTTAAAACTGATTGGTAAAAGGTCAGCCGCATTGGCAATAGCAATCATTGGCACCAAAATCATAAAATTTAATTTTAAATTCAAAGCCAACCCCAAAAGGTAAACCTGAAAAATATAAACCAACCAAGACCCGGCCGTTAAACCAATACTTGCAAGGTAATCCAAAAAATTATATTGACCAAAATCAGTTAATAAATTTTTTGCATTTTCTGCGATTAAGGGTTGATATTTTTTTGGCAAAACCAGTTTTATAATTTTTAGATAAATTTCTTTTTTTATAAAAATGATTGCAAAAATTATAGCCAGCAAAATTATTAAAGTGAGCCAAAGGATATTTTGATCAAGGTATTGTGAAAACAACAAACAGCTGATAAAAATTAAAAAAATCAAAAAGCCAAAATCAGCCAGTCGATCAACAATAGTTGTGATTAATGATTTTTTTATTGGGTAGCCATCTTTTTTCAGGTAAAAGATTTTTATCGCTTCACCCAGTTTGCCTGGTGTAATCAGGCTCCAAAAAACGCCAATCGAATAAATGCTGAAAGATCTGGCAAAAGAGTACTTAATATCCAGTCGATTAGCTAAAAGTTGCCAGCGCTTGGCTTTTAAACCAACCAACAAAAGACAGAGAAAAAAGACCGGTATTAAATAAATTAAGTTGGTTTTTTGCAAAACCAAAAGCAATTTTTTTGGATCAGTGACAAAAAAGATTATTGCCAAAAACAAAAAAATACCTATTAAAATCGGTAGGTATTTTATTGTTTTTTTAAAATATTTCATCTAGATTTTTAGCAAGCTAAGGGCGGCCTTAGCTTTGGTAAAAAGCTCGTGAAGTGATGAAACTTTCATCACTCTTTGGATAATATAAGTTGGCCGAAAGTAAAAAGAGCGATAGGCTTTTTTCAATAAAGCCACCAATTCGTCTCTTTTTAAATTTTCTTCCCAAATCAAAGGTTTGAAATCTTTGGTTGGATTTTTGGCAAATTCTTTCCAATAATCATAGGGTAAAATCCCGTTTTCCAAACCGAGCCGATAAAGATCAGTGGCCGGGTAGGGAGTAGTGATGGTGAAGTGGGCAAAATCCGGTTTTAATTTTTTTGCCACTTTAATTGTTTCTAAAACATCTTGTCTGGTTTCGGTGGGCGAACCAATCATAAAATAGCCAAGTGTTTGGATGCCGATTTTTCTGGTTATAAAAAAAGCTTTTTGGGCCATTTCGATGGTGATGCCTTTCCTTAAAACTTCCAAAATTTTGGCAGTGCCGGCTTCCACACCGTAGTGAATTCTTTGGCAACCGGCTGATTTTAGAGCCAAAAGAATTTCTTGATCAACCGTATTAACCCTAGTTCTGATATCCCAGGAAATATCAAGTTTTCTTTTTTTAATATCATCACAAATATCAAAAACTCTTTGGCGGTCAACGGCGAAAGTATCGTCATAAATAAAAATTTCTTTTATCCCCATTTGAGCGCAAATTTCCATTTCGTCAACGACGTTTTTGGCTGATCTGGCTCTAAACATTTTGCCTAAATGTGGCCGGTCACAAAAAAGGCAGCGATAAGGACAACCGCGGCTAGTAAACATGGTGGTAACCGGAAATCTTTTAGCCAAAGAAGAACTGTATTTTTTGTATGGCGTTAAGTGCCTGGCCGGAAAGGGTAAAGTATCCAAATTTTCAATCGGCAGCCTGGCACCGTTATTAACAATTTTTTCCTGATCTTTAAAAACAATTCCCTTTACCTGGTAAAGGTCTTGGTGATTGCTGATACTATCCAGTAGCTCTTTTAAGGGTAATTCGCCTTCGCCAATGACAACATAGTCAACGTCTTTAATGGTAATTGTTTCTTCCGGATAAATATGAACGTGAGGTCCGCCTAAAATAATTTTTATTGAAGGATCAATTTTTTTAATTATTTGGACAGCAGAAATTACATCAAGCAAAGTAAAAGTCATGGCCGTAATACCAACGGCATCCGGTTTTTTTTCTTTAATCACTTCGGCCAGCTGCTCGTGGTTTATTTTTTCAACCTGACAGTCTAGTATTTCCACTTGGTGATTGCTGTTTTTTTCCAAAAAAGCCGCCAGATACATCAGGCCTAAAGGCGGCATGGCATCTTCTTCTTCCAACAAAATTGCGGGTAAGCTGGGGTCGATAATTTTTGAAATTGGTGGGTTGACAAGGACTATTTTCATTTTATTTTTTGTAAAGCTTAGGAACAGAATCAATTGTTTTTATTGCCTGTTCTAAATTAATATTTATTTGATCAGTATACCATTTCATTGAATCAAAGCGCGGTTGATTTTCGGTAGCAATAAATTCCAAGGCTTTTTGACGAGAAATTATTCCTTCCCTGATTTGATTACTGCGGAAAGTGTCATTTTCGGAAAAGCCGGCGATGGTATTGTAAATATAATTATAAAATGGAGCCGTGCCATCACCGATGCGCCAAGTTGATTTAGTATCATTGGCTGTTTCCCAGTCGTAGCCTTTGATTAAAGTTTCATTAATTGTGTCTTCGTCCCAATTGATGTAACGATAAAGAAAAACATAATTATGGGAAATAAAATAAGTTGAGAGGAAAGCAAATAGAGAATCAATAATTGAAGAATTCAGGTAGGCCGGATTTTTAATAAATTGTTTGCCGTAGTAGGCGGCTAATTTGATTTTTTGCAGCCAAGGCATATTGGCCCAGCGATTATTACCCTCGTAAACACCGCAAAAGCCGGTTTTGAATTTGGTATTTTCCAATCTTTCATTCTCGCAAAATAACATCAGTTTAAGATCGTTTTGTTTCATCAGCTTATTGGCGTAATAAAAAAATTGTTTGTCACCAGCCATGAAAAGCGGCACTAAACCCAAGTCTGGTTTTTTCAGCCAAGCCAAAACATTTTTTCTAATATTGTCTCTTTTTTTCTTAATGTCAGCTGAAACCAAAATATGTTCAATGCCAAGTTGGCCGCAAATTCTGGCTTGATTGCGGCGTGCCAAGTCAGTTACCATGCCCCAGTCGTAGGTAAAAGCAATCGGGTTCATTTTTAAAACCGTTTTGATGTAATGTAAACCATACGAGCTGTCGCGACCGCCGGAAAAAGCTACCAAACAATCCGGTTTATCCGAATTACTGCGATATTGGCTGATAATTTTTTCCAGTTCGGCTTGGGGGTAAAGTTCCTTTTTTTTGAAATCGCGGCAGAAATTACAAACTCCGGCTTCGTCAAAATTAATACCGGGAAAAGTTTGGGGTAAAATGCATTTGGTGCATCTTTTTAAATCAAGCGGTGCTTGATATTTAGGCAAATTTTTTAAAAAGTCAGAGCTCTGAGTTGCAATCTCTTCTTTTAGCGGTAAGTCGGCAGGGGATAAATCAGCAATTTCTAATTTGGCAAGATTTCCAGTAGTTTCTGGCTCAGTTTCAATCTCGCTGTTTAATTTAAATTTATTTAATTCTAAATTTTTCAAATCAATCAAACAGGCATCTTGGGCGGCAAAATGAAAAATTTCTTTTGGTTCAAAGTGATCTTTTATTTTATTTTTTTTGATCAGTTCTTTGAGAATATATTTTTCCGAGGCAAAAACAAAAGCGTTTTTTTCTTTACTTAAACAGCCATAAAGCGAGCCGGTGTTAGTGGCTAAAATTAAACTTGGTGTATGATTAAAAATAATAGCAACCGAAGCGGCTCCTTTGATTGCCAAAAAAGTTTTTTTGACCGCTTCAACCAGACTTTTTTTAGTTTGATTGAAATGTTGAATAAGGCTTAAAATAATTTCGGAGTCTACTTCGTATAATTTTTTAATTTCAAGAAATTGGGTGTAGAGCGAATCAACATTGACCACAATACCGTTATGAATACCAACGGCGCCGCTTTTTATAACCGGTTGGTTGTTATCATTTACCGTCTGTTTGCCGTTGGTCACCAGTCTGGAATGGCCAATGATAGCCAATGGATTTTTTTGTAAAATATCAGCAAAAACCTTTTTAAAATCAGTCGAATGAATCATTTGCGAAGCTGAAGTTGGTTTTTTGTAAACGTAAATTCCCTGATTGGTGTAAGACGCCAAACCAGCCGCTTCTTTACCGCGAGATTCCGAAAGGGTGAATAAATTATTGATGATATCTTTGATTAGAGGTTGAGAAAAATTTGAATTTTCTTTAATGACAATGCCAAATATTCCGCACATATTTATTTTATTTCCCTTCGAATGGCAGCGATTTGATCTGCCAAAAGACCAAAAAAGAATATTAAGATGGTTGAAATGGATAAAACAATGGTAATATCAGTAACGTTTAAATCAACCAAATCAATCGCGCCAACAATTACGGTTAAGCCAAACAAAGCGCCGCTGACGGGCAAAAAAATTCTTAAGGGTGAAAAAAGCATGATAATTCTTAAAATCAGCATTAGAGTTTTTCCGGCATCGGAAATTTTGACTAAACTTTTACCACCTTGGCGTTTTTTGATTTCAATCGGGACGTAGTTTACATTTAAACCATCTTTGAAAAAAGCCAGAGTAATCGTAGTTGTCCAGGAAAAAGCCTGGGGCAAAAGATGAGCGTATTTTTTAAAGTAAGCGGTTTTTACCATTCTTAAACCGGAATTCAAATCGGGGATTTTTCGTTGAACTAAATATTCAGCCACCCAATGGAGTACTTTTTTGGCTGGTTGGCGGATTGCCGGCCCTTTATAACCTTGGCGGGCGCCAACGACCATGTCAAAACCATTACTGCCATCAACTAATTTTTTAATATCTTCGGGCCGATGTTGGCCATCGGCGTCAAAAACCAAAATCCAGTCTGATTGAACTTGTGAAACGGCGGTTTTGACCGAGGCGCCGTAGCCTTTATTGTAAGGATGGCTGATGGCTCTAATGCCGGCAATGGTTTTAATTATTTCACCGGTTTTGTCAGTTGAACCGTCATTAACAATGATTATTTCCTGTTGATTGGGAAAAGTTTGGTCCAAATAATTTTTTAGGTTGCTAATTACCGCTACAATCGTGTCTTGCTCATTGTAAGCGGGGATAATGACGGAAAATTTTGGGTTTTCCATAAATTTTATCTTCCTTGTCGGCTCAAAACTATCCTGGTGGTTTTAAGCAAAATATTTAAGTCTAAAGTAAGCGAACGATTTTTAATATAAAATAGATCATACTGCAGTTTTTCCAAAGCGTCTTGTTTTGAAGCGCCATAAGGAAAATTAATTTGCGCCCAGCCGGTTAGTCCCGGTTTTACCAATAGTCTTTCGCGGTAAAACGGAATTTCTTTTTCTAGCAGTTCAACAAATTCCGGTCTTTCCGGTCGTGGACCAATTAAACTCATTTCACCCTTAAAGACGCTGATTAACTGAGGAATTTCGTCAATTCTGGTTTTTCTCAAAAATTTGCCAACGCGGGTAGTTCTGGGGTCGTCTTTTTCCGCCCATTGTGGGCCTTCTTTTTCCGCATCAAGCTTCATTGAGCGAAATTTCAAAGTTAAAAAATTTACGCCGTTTTTACCCACTCGGTTTTGTCTGAAGATTGCCGGGCCCTTGCTGTCAATTTTAATAATCAGAATAATCATTGGAATGAAAACCAATGAGATTATACTAAGAACTAAAGCGGCCGATATATCGATAATGCGCTTAATCCGTTCATATAATTTTTTGTCGTTTTCAGTCAAATTTTCCAAAAACCAACTTTGTTTAATGGTATTAACCGGAATTTTACCGGTATATTTTTCGTAAAAATTGGCATAATCAAAAAAATTGATTCCCAAAGAAAGGCAGGTAAAAATTTTATCAATCAATTCCGGGTATTGGCTGGTATCAACTGCCGAAATGATAGTATTAATTTTTCTTTGGCTGATTTCCTGATCTAAATTTTTTGCCCCGTTGATAATTTCAATATCTTCTGGTGCTGAAATTTTTTCCGCTTCATTATTTTCAACAATTAATACAACCTTATAACCAAGTTGGACCTGAGCGTTTATAGTTTTTATAATTTCCAATGTCTTGTCGTTTAAACCGATTATCGCCACTTTATTAACTAGAGCCTGCGCTTTGACCAAGCGATTGAAAATATTGCGCCAGGCAATGAACAAAACGGTAAAAATTATAATATCCAAAATCAAAACGGTTTGCGGGCGCAAATTCGTTAAGCGGCTGCTGGCAAGATATAAAAGAATAATGGCAATCGCCAAATTTACCAAAGCGGTGGTGGCAATACTGGAATAAAAAGCTAAATTATTTTTTGA
>JBAYJS010000038.1:0-10031 GCA_041664985.1 Candidatus Buchananbacteria bacterium
ACCAGCTGATTCTAAAGATTTTTCAGCATTCCCAATATAGTCATTGGGTGTTTCAAACCCATTGGGATAAATTGATACTTGCTTATAAGAATTAAATATTTCCAAATCATTTAAAGCCTTAGTACTGCTTGCATTATTTTCACTAGGATTAATATTCTGAGTGTTCACTTCATTTTCCTGCAAATTTACATTGACATTTTTATTATCAACCTCAATGTAAGCTTTATTAAACCATAAAACAATTAGCATTCCTAACAATGCCGTAATAATTAAAAACAACCCAATAAATAATTTCTCTTTATTCTCATTTGTCATATTCAACAGTCTTACTGTGAATTAAATTTCCAAAAAATATAGTTAAAATAAAAGTTGCCACTATTAAACTTAGTACATAAACCTCTTTAACATCCAATAACCTACTATGAAAAAACTTAATTAATTCCTTAACTCCAAAGTCTAATTGTTCTAAAACAATAAGTACTACGAGTATTAAAGTATTAACTACCGCGACCAAGATTGGGTCTGTAATACAAGTATAATAATTAAAAAGAAAATAAAAGAAAGCCAAAATTATCAGTAAGTACGCCCAGTATCTTATTATCTTAAACTTACTATAAAAACCCATTAAGAAATTAACTTGCATAATCAAATTATACCCTTAAATAAGAGGTTTGTATACCTTAACACTGAAGAATTAATCTGTCAAACAGCAATAACTGATTATATTTTTAGAAAAATACTCCCACAACCTATCAATAATCTTGGCGAATCTGGTTTCCAATACCGTCGCCTCTCAGTTTAAATCTCAAATTGTGGAATCCTAATGCTATTACTTTCTAAAAATACTTGCCTTAGCTTACCAAATATCATCAATAGTCTAGTTCTAATGTCCTCTCCTTCCCGACCCGTCTGCGCTTTTATAGTTTTTTCACCGCTTTGGCGGCCCAAGGTGGCATTATCAGTTCGCCTGCCCCGCCCTAAATCTTTAAAAAACTTCAATAACATATTAAGTCAGCCACAGGCGTTTCCGCGGTTATAAGCCCATATTATTATATAACTCTTTAGAGCTTAGGGCGGGGATTCCCGTAGGCCACCCTTTTGCGCTTTAGCTAGAACATCTCCCCTGTTTTGCCTGCCTGCCGGTAGGCAGGGGGAGGTGTTTTTTGTTATAATTGTAATATGAAAAAAATCTCAATAATATTTCTTCAAATGGTTCTTGTGTTTGTAGGCATTGGTGTTTTCGTTCTTTTGCTTTGGGAACCCCAAATAGAAGGAAGAAATAGAGACGCTACGTTCTGTCAAATATATTTCAATGATCCATTTTTGGCGTATGCATACATTACCTCTATTGCTTTTTTCGTGGCGCTCTATCAAGCATTCAAGTTATTAGGATATACAGGACGAAATGAAATATTTTCCCAACAAGCCCTGAAGGCTCTACAAACTATAAAATACTGCGCGATAACCCTTGTAGTTTTTATTGTTGGAGCAGAAGGCTATCTATTCATATTCCAGTGCGGTAATGATGACATCGCGGGTGGGGTTGCTGTTGGGTTATTTCTAATTTTTGTCTCTATTGTGATTGCTGCCGCAGCAACGATATTTGAAGACATTTTAAAAAGCAATTCGCAACGCTAGAAAATAAATCTCCCCTGTTTTATTTACATCTGGCGGGTTATAATTAAAAAATACTATGGATCATAAAAAAGCCGCTAATATTTTAATAAGCTTGCTAAAAAAGTATTCACTTGAGACTGAAGAAAAGGAAGCCGTTGAAACTGCAATTGGCATTTTGGCTTGGACATCCTTATCAAAAAGCCGGATCAAAACCCTGAAAGCCAAGCAAACTAAACCAAACAATAGCTAGATTAATTTTATATAAACTTCCAAACCGAGCCAAAACCTCGATTTTTTAGTTAATTAAAGATTTTTGGCGAAATAAAATTTATGTTATAATTTATTAAAGCAAGTCATCTTTTTATTTTCTATGGTTTTAAAGATCTCAAAATACTCCAATAACCCAAAAATGCTCCAAGTTTTTGTTTTTTGCTGTTCTTTTTTATTTTTTGGGTTGTTTATTTTTGTCAGTCCGGTTTTGGCCAATTACTCCGATCAATACTGGAATGTCACCGCCGGGCCATCCCCATCTTTTCCCAGTGGCGATCCAGCCTACACCAGTAGCGACAGCGAAATAAATTTTAGCTGGGGCGAATCATCACCGGCTCCCGGCACGATTAATATTGACGGCTTTGTCGCCCGCTGGATCCAAACGATAAATTTTGTAGGCGGCACTTATACTTTTACAGCCTCCGTTGATGACGGTGTTGATATATATATTGATAACGTTTCAATTTTAAGATCATGGATTGACCAAGGGACAACAACTTATAGCACTACCACAACAGTCACTGCCGGCAGTCACGAAATTAAAGTTGAATATTACGAAAATAGCGGCGGTGCGGTAATTCAATTCTCTTATTCCCTACTAAACCCGACCCTGCAAAGTTTTTTCCCAGCCGACAGTGCTTCAACTGTAACCACCAGCGCTAATCTTGTTTTAACATTTTCTGAAACCGTCAATGTTGGCAGCGGTAATATTGTCATTTATAAATCAGCCGATGATTCAATTTTTGAAACTATTGCTGTAACTTCGGGCAATGTCACCGGTTCTGGCAGCGCCAGCATCACGGTTAATCCGACCGGTACTTTTGCCGAACAAACAAGTTACTACGTTCAGATCGGATCTGGTGCTTTTATAGATGGCAGCGGTTATAATTATGTTGGCATTGCCGATACTACGACTTGGAATTTTACCACCGGCGATTTTACTGCGCCAACCGTAGCGGCAAAATTTCCAACTGACAATGCTACTAATGTTACCACTACTAGCAATTTAATTTTGACATTTTCTGAAGCCGTCAATGTTAGCAGCGGTAATATTGTAATTTATAAATCAGCCGATGATTCAATTTTTGAAACTATTACTGTAACTTCAGGCAATGTCACCGGTTCTGGCAGCACCAGCATTACAGTTAATCCAACCAATGCTTTGGCTGAGCAAACTGAATATTACATTAAAATTGATGCAACGGCTTTCACTGACGCTGCTAATAATAGTTATGCTGGCATTGCCGATACGACCACTTGGAATTTTACAATTGGTGATTTTACCGGGCCAATAATTTCTGGGGTTTCACCTTCGGGAGAAGAAAATTCTGATACCACCGGTGTTAATTTGTCCGTAAACACTGATGAAAATGCCACCTGTAAATATTCTGAAACTTCCGGCGCAGCTTATGTTGACATGGCAATTTTTACCACCACTGGCGCCACCAGCCATTTTGTCAGAGTATCAGGCTTAACTGCCGGCAACACTTACTCTTATTATGTTCTTTGCCAAGACAGTTTAAGCAACGAAAGTGTTCAAACCACTATTTCTTTTTCAATCCAAGCCGCTCCCCAAAGATCAGCCGGAGCAGCTCCGGCTCCCGCGCCAGCCATTGGTTTTGGCGCCAATACCAGTAATATTGGCATGAATCAAATTGGCTTGATTGGTAATATTACTGACCAAGGCACTAATATTTTATCCTACATTAATTCCCAGGCAAATTTTACTACCAAAGTCAGCAGTACTGGTTTAGACCAAACCCACAGCTTTCAACTCAGTAATCTTGATTTAATAAAAAAAACCATCACTGTCACTTTCCAGTCAAAACCTACCTTGGTCAGTTTGAGTAAAGGCGAAATTAAACCGGTTGATTTGGACCAAGACGGTATTAATGATATTGAAGTTACCTTTACCGATTTGTTGGTTAATCGAGTAGAAATTACCGCTAAAAATATTTTAACTAATAATCCAATCTCTCCTACCAAAGAAAAAATTAATATTTCTTTACCAACCAATATAAATTTTAATTTTACCAAAAACTTAAGCTTGGGAACTAAACACAATGAAGTTAAAGAATTGCAAAAATATTTAAATAATAATGGCTACCTGATTGCCCAAACCGGACCTGGTTCAATTGGTAATGAAACAACTTACTTTGGCCAATTAACCAAACAAGCTTTGATTAAATTTCAAAAAGACAAAAATCTGCCTGCTTACGGACTTTTTGGGGTAATGACCAGAAAAGTGATTAATCAATAAAATTAACTTACTATTTAGTTAAAAATATCTCCTCCAAAGAGATTTTTTTTAAAAAAAAGAACCCCCTCAACAAGAGCTTAACTCTTAATTAAAGGGGTGTTGTTACCAAAGGTCCGGTGATCAAAGATCGGGCTACTTCTTGTTGTGGTCGCCCACATTAGGGGCGTTCGGATTCACATCCGGGCCGAAGTACCGCAGCATCACGAGCGGCACGTCGCCCGCGCTTTCGATTTCCACGCCTTCCTGCGCCGCTTGCGCGGTAATGAACACTTCGTCCTCGGTGAGTTCACCGAAGCGAATCATGGTCGGGCATTCCACGCGCAGATTGCCGATGAAACCCCGGCCCTGTACAACAATCACGCCAGACGCGCCATTGTCTTTGAGCGTCATTTTGACGCCGGGCTGGACCGTCAGTTCCTTGGCGGTGAAATACTGCTCCCCGCCAATTCGGCCGTAATCGATCCATCGGTCGACATAGCCTTCACTTTCTGTGTCGCCGTCCGGAATCGGTTCGAGGTAGTGATGATCCTTGAAGTGCGGATCAACGTTGGCTTCCCAGTCGATCTGGTCGACGATGAATTCAACGTCCTGCTGTTTGTCCGGCGGGATGTCTTTGACCAACAGCGACCACGGTACCGGGCGGCCTTCGACGATGGATTGATACATCCCAAACACGTCACTGCCCCATTGGGGTTCGTACGTGAGCAGCGAACCGGGCGCGTGCAGGATGCACGGTCCGACCAGCCACCCTGTTCCTGGCTTGAGGCGATAGGCCTTGGACAAGTCCAAGATGCCATTATCGCCTTCGTTCCAGCGATTGATGCAAGCAATGACCTGCTTGCGCGTCGTGCCTGGTTCGAAGCCGAAAAACGTGTACGGGAAGTTGTCGCCGATGGCGTTCATCTGTGGCGGGAAGTAATACGACTCGGGTTTGCCTTCGCGCCCAAGCAACGCCGCCTGCGCGAAGTTGTGGTGCAGGTGGTGCGGAATCGGCCCCATGTTGTCGAAGAACTTGCTGTACACGGGCCAGCGCTTGTACTTGTTCCAGATGGCCGCACCGATGATCTCGGCACCGAGCGCCGCGACTGCATCGCGCAACGTGAACCGCTGGCCGTCATGAAAGACATAACTCAAACCTTCGTCATCCATCCGGCCCTCGTTGTCCGCTTCGGTCGTTGAGGCAAACCACCGCTCATCAATACCGCCACGATTCAGGCCCAGTGCGTAGTAATCGTCCGGGCGCAGCTTGAGTCGCTTGCCGGGCTGCAGAAACGAACGCGGCACCCAGTTGGGACACAGCTGAAGAACTCCGTTTCCGGCAGCGATTGCCGCCCGTAAGGCGCTCTCGACCTGATCTCTGTCCAGCACTGACCCGGGCAGTGGTTGAAGTGCGTATTTACGCTCCATGGCGTAACTCCTCCTTGTTGACTTTCACCATTCTGGCCCTTCTTTTCCCCTACTGATAACTCTAGGATTTTAGACCATCTAAAATCCATTTCTGCCATAATTTTCACCTCCTTAAGGCAGAGAGTAACGAGTCAATCAGCAAACGTCAAAAAAACCAGAGCCATAACAAACTGCCCCTATCTTAAGCTATTTTTATTGAAAATGTCAAGAATTAATTAATCTAATTTAGTGAAAAAATATGTGTTTTAATTTAAACTTAAAATTAAAAAATTCTTATTTACTCTAATTAACAGATCAGCTTAAATATTGTATGATATAAGTATTGATTAAAATTGCTAATTTTATCAGTATGACTTGGCAAAAATATTTTTTTACCATTACTCTGGGATTATTTTTTATCGGACAGGGTATTTTTATTATCCCAAATTTGGCCAAAGCCAGCGATGCACCGGCGGATTTGCTGGTTGATAGTATTTCTTTTTCGCCTACCGAACCAAACGCCAAAGACAACGTGACTGTTACCGTTTCGATCAAAAATGCCGGCACGACAAATTTAGTTGATTTTACCGGCATAAAAAGCATCCAGTACAATTTACCCGATTTTACTACAACCAATAATGTTTTAAACACCATTAGCCGCAATCCGACCGCTTCGGCGCCGATCAAGCCGGGTGAATCTTTTACTTACACCATCAAAGGTTACTTTACCAAATCAGGCAGCAAAACCATGTCTTTTATGATTGATGCAAATTATTCAATTGAAGAATCCAATGAAAGCAACAATTATAAAACTCAAGAAGTCACCGTTAAACTGTCCACTGCCGAGCAAACTCAAATGGATTTGATCGCCAAAAATATTACAGTTTCGGTTTACCGACCGTTGGTTGGCGAAAAAGTTACGATTAATGTCCAAGGATTTCTTTCCAGCACCTCAACCCTGGCGGCTATCGGTAAACCTTCATATTCTTTTGCCGGATTTACTTTAATAAACGACGTAACCAAAACAGTCGTTCCCTACCCGACTGAAAATAACCCCTGGTCAATGCTGCAAAATTTTGAATATACGGCGCTAGGTTATTTTACCAGTGAAGGCACTAAATCATTATCATTTACCGTTAATCCACCCAGCGGCTATACCGATTATAATACCGGCAATAACACCGCTACCACCACAGTAACCGTTGATCCGATTCTGGATTTGTCGCTTGAGTCAATGAAAGTTGAAAAATCAACAACCACCGACTCGTTGGTCAATTTAACCGCTAATATTAAAAATAAAGGTAACGCTTTTACTTCCCCGTTTAGCGTTAAAGTTTTATTAAATGACACTTTTATCAATAATTATTCTTACAGCAACGGTTTAAAAAACGGCGAGACTAAAACTCACAACAGCACTATTTCCTTGGCTCAATTTAAAACCGGCACCAATGCAATCAGAGTTGAGCTGAGTGAAATTTCGGGTAAAGAAGTAAATTTAAACAACAATTCGTCAACTGCTAATTTTATCACTACCTCAACACCGGCGGTAGTAACTCAACCCGAAACAGAAACCGAATCAGAATCAACGTCAACACCAAAAACCGATACTTCAATTTCGTCTTGGACGACTTTAGAAAAATCTTTAGTCAGCACTATTGATCAAAATTTAACTCAAAGGCTAAAGGGCTATATTCTTTTACAAGTTCAGGCTAATGGCCAAGCCTGGTATTTGGATCCGGTAACCGGCCAAAAATATTATCTGAAAGACGGCCCGACTGCTTATGAAGCTTTGAGAAAGTTTGGCTTAGGTATTACCGACACTGACTTGGCCAAAATTCCAGTTGGTATTGAAGACCGGTTTTTTGATACCGATACCGACGGTGACGGTTTAAATGATACGCTTGAAGAAAGTCTGGGCACTGACCTAAATAAACCCGATACTGACGGTGACGGATATACTGACAAGGCTGAAATTCAAAGTAATTACAATCCACTTGGCACCGGCACCAAAACCATTGATGCCAACCTGACCAACCGACTGAAGGGCAAAATTGTTTTACAAGTTCAGTCTTTGGGTCAAGCTTGGTATATCAATCCAAAAGACGGCAAGCGCTATTATTTAAAAGATGGCCAGGCCGCTTACGAAATTATGCGATTTTTAAGTTTAGGTATTACTAATACTGATTTAAGAAAAATTAGCGTGGGTGAACTTTAGTAAATTAGAAAATCAATTGAATCGATATTTTGACCGATAAAAAAATTTACGCTATACTTAAATTGCCTTGGCTGCTGCGGAGTAATGAAGCGATAGGTCTCAAAAGAGCGCTTCAGCACAAAGAAACAGCAGTAATTACAACCGGCTTTTGCCGGTTTTTATTAATAAATATTGGTTTTAAATTATGACTATTCCCATTATTTTACTAACTTTTGGTTTGGTTATTTTAATTTTTGGCGCTGAAATTTTAGTTCGCGGTTCGGCTTCTTTGGCCAAGAAATTCGGCATTCCTCCACTGGTAATCGGCCTGACAATTGTTGCTTTTGGTACTTCTGCACCGGAATTAATAGTTAATATGTATTCTGCCTACAAAGGCAGTGCCGACATTGCCATTGGTAATATTATTGGCAGTAATATCGCTAATATTCTTCTTATTCTTGGTATTTGCACAGTAATCGCTCCCTTAAAAGTAAAAAGTAATACTGTTTTTAAGGAAATCCCTTTTGCTTTATTGGCGCTAGTTTTAGTTTTTACTATGGGCAACGACATCTTTTTTGATCAAACCAATTTTAACGCTATTACCAGAACCGATGGCTTTTCTTTAATTGCTATGTTTGCTATTTTTATGATTTACACCTACGGACTGACAAAAATCAATGACAGCGAGAGCGAAAACATAAAAGCTTATTCCGAACTATCATCCATTTTGATGACCATTGGCGGATTAATATTTTTATTTATTGGTGGCAAAGTACTGGTTGATAATGCCGTAATTTTAGCAAAAATTGCGGGCCTATCAGAAGCTTTAATCGGCTTAACTATTGTAGCCGTTGGCACTTCTTTGCCGGAATTAGCAACATCTGTTATTGCCACCATTCACCATCACGACGATATCGCTATTGGCAATATTGTTGGTTCCAATATTTTTAACGTCTTTTGGATTTTAGGCCTAACCGCCACCTTCCTCCAATTGCCTTTCAATGTAAATGTTAATTTTGACGTTTTAATTTCAGTGATTGCCACTTCATTATTATTCTTAGCGATGTTTGTTGGCAAACGTCACCGACTTGACCGCTGGCAAGGAATTTTATTTCTGATATTATACGTCAGCTATACCGGTTACTTAGTCTATCGCGGCTAAAAAGCTTTTAAAAACCAGCATTAACATGCTGGTTTTTTTTATAATATAACTTTTTGATTCTAAAATTATTTCAAAAAAGGTTTATCTAAATTGCCGGTATCAGAATAGCCACGACTTTCCCAATAGCCCTCAAAATCTTGATCACTGGAAAACTCGATTTCAGAGATCCATTTAATCCATTTGTAGCCCCATTTACTTTCTGCCACTAATTGAAACGGAAATCCTCTTTCCGGCAAAAGTTCAGCTTCGTTCATTTTATAAGCCATAATAATATCATTGTCATAAAAATAACTCAAAGGAAAAGACGTTGAATAACCGTCGACTGATCGAAAAATTACTGTCTTGGCCTGATTAGTTGGTTTAACTTGATCAAATAAATCCCGCAATAATATGCCTTGCCAAAGAATTGTTACCGACCAACCCTCGACGCAATTCAATTTAACCACTTTTTTTTGACTGGCAAAATTTTTGATGATTTGGTCATAGCTAAAACTTTTGGGATTTTCAATCAGCCCTTTAATTTCTAATTTATAATTTTCTTTATTAACATACTGAGGTCCTTTGATTGAATTTTCAAAAAAATCATTAACCGAGGACAAATTTTGGCCTTCATAATTATTAATTTCCACAACATTTAAATGGCGCCTGCCCTTGGCCTTATTCCATTCAACCAAAACATAATCACTGGCAGCGATTACCACAATGACCAAAAAAATAATTAGAACAAAATCAATTGGTTTTAATTTTTTAATCATTTTTTTCTTTGTTTAAATTTAAACAAACCGAATTAATACAATACCGTTTACCGGTTTGGGTCGGCCCATCTTCAAAAATATGTCCCAAATGTGAACCGCAATTATTACAAATAACTTCCGTTCTTTTCATACCGCCGCTTTGGTCGGCTAAAAACTTGACTGCACCGGGGATGGCCGAATCAAAGCTTGGCCAGCCGGTACCCGAATCAAACTTAGCATTAGACAAAAATAATTCCGCCTGGCAAGCGGCACAATTATAAATTCCCTCCTCTTTAGAATTATAATATTTACCGGAAAAAGGCGCTTCCGTTTGTTTTTGCCTCAAGACTTTATATTGTTCTGGCGTAAGTTTGTCTTTAAAAATGTCTTTTTCCATATTAAATATGA
>JBAYJS010000039.1:0-9745 GCA_041664985.1 Candidatus Buchananbacteria bacterium
CTTGTTCGTATTTGGTAAAAGATTCTTTATAATTGCTGACAATATTATTTGAGTTGCTAAGTGATAAAAAATTGCCGACAATAAACGGACTGGCGCAAATCGTGAATAAAAGAATAAAAATAATCAACCGCTTTAAATTTAATTTAACTTGATCATAAAAAATCCAAATAATAATCAAAAAGGCCAAAGCAATAATTGGCATAAGCCGAAGATAAGAAACCAAACCTAGGCCAAAAAACACCGCTAAAAATAAATCTTTGATTTTGCCGCCACTTAGATAATTTAAAAAAACATATAAAAAAGCAATAAAAAAAGCATAAATATAACCAACTGTAAACAAAGTGATAACCAAAAGTGAAAAAGGATTAAAGGTTAAAAACAGCGCGCCGATTTTTAAATCATTTTTATTGGCCGTTGGAAATAATTTGGCCAAAAGTTTCAAACCAAAATAAAAACAAAGTAAATAATAAACAAAATAATAAATAATTTGGCCCAAATCGGAACCAAAAATTGTTGTCAGCAAAAGCTGATAAAAAGAAATGATTAAATGTGAATAGCTGGAAGCGGAATTATCATAACCAAAATAAAAGCCGTCGGTATTGGCAAATTGACCCAGTTTGGAAAAAGCGATTTTTTGCGTTTGTAAAATATTTTGATAATAAAAACCACTGTCGGCAAACGCCCAAACGCCTCGGGCAAAAATCAAATAGACTAAACCAAAAAACACCAGGCCAAAAAAGATTAGCCAGTGCCAATTTTTTGCGAAAAAATTTTGTTCTTTATTTACCATGATAAAATAATTTTTTATATAAACCTTCCAAAGCTTGCCGCTGACGGCCGGAAAAAACTACACCAACAATAAGCTGCAAATAGATTGAAAATTTCTGAGAAAATTTTAGTTTTAACTTGAATTTTTTGATTGTTTCTTTCCTTAGTTTAAAAGCTTTAATTGCATTAATTTTTCCCTGGTGGGCGGTTGAATTGCCATGATAGCGATAGGAAAGTAAATATTGACTAACGTTAGAAATTTTGTAGCCCAAATAAACAATTCGATACCATAAATCAATATCTTCAAGGTAAAGATATTCTGGCCGATAAGCGCCAACCTGCAAAACTACTGATTTGCGAAACATGGTACTAGGATGGACTAAAGGCGAATAAGTGATTAAATTTTTTTCAATTTCCTTAGTATCAATTGGCTTGGTGCGATAATCAATTTCTTTATCAAATTCATCAATGATTTTAACATAACTGCCAACTACGGCTACGTCTTTATTTTCCAACAAAAATCGAAATTGCTCTTCAAACCGCTTAGCCAAGGCCACGTCATCACCATCCATTCGAGCAATAATTTCTGCTTTGGCTGATTTTAAACCTAAATTCAAATTGGCCACTATCCCCTGATTTTTCTCATTTTTTATATAAACAATTCTGGAATCTGCCAAATACTTTTTAACGATTTGATCCGAATTGTCAGTTGAAGCATCGTTAATTAAAATCAGTTCAAAATCAGAAAAGGTCTGGTTTAAAATACTTTCAATGGCTTTGGCCAAAAACCGCTGGGCATTGTAAAACGGCATGATGACTGAAATTTTTGGCTGCAAGTTACTCATCTTTTTTATTTCTGATTAAATTAAATAAACCAACTCTTAATTTAGCCGGCATTAAATATAAAGTTATCAGCTGACCCAAATTGTAAATCAGATCAAAAAATGATATTTTATAGCCGGCATTAAAGGCAAATAAACGTCTAATTTTTAAAGTATTTAATTCTAAGGTTTTTAATTTTTTAAAAGTAATTGAGTTTGCTTGTTGGCGGTATTTAATCAGGACTTTTGGCAAATTGACAAATTCAAAGTTGAGACCGATTTTAAATGAAACATCCAAATCTTCAGCCACTGACAAATTTTCATCAAAACCGCCGATTTTTTTCAAAGCCGACACTCTAACCATGGCGGCTGGTTGAGCAACTGGCGAAAAACGAAAAATCTTTTTACGAATTTCCGAATCAGTTAGCAGATATTTTCTGATGCTCAAATCACCTTGGATTTCATTGAAAAATTGTAAATAACCGCCTAAAATTCCAACTTTTGGGTGAGCCACCATAAACTCAAACAAGTCAGCCAGTCTGGTTGGCAGAGAAATATCATCGGCGTCCTGCCAAGCAATAAATTCGGTATTAACCAAATTGATTAATTGATTGCGATTTTTACTGATGCCTAGATTTGATTCGTTTTTAAAAGCCTTAAGGCGCAAATCTTTTTTGGCATAATCAGAAATTATTTGCCAAGTGCTATCGGTGCTGCAGTCGTCAACAATTAAAAATTCAAAATCAGAAAAAGTTTGATTTAAAATACTTTCAATCGCTAAACCAATATAAGCCTGGCTGTTGTAAGCAGTCATTAATACCGAAACTTTTGGTTTACCGGCGTTTGAATCCATGTTATTGATTTTTACCAATATTTTTTTTGCTTCTAATAATGTAAATCGGCCGATTCATTACTTCGGTTTGAATGTTACCGATATAAAGCGCAATTAAGCCAAGACAGCTTAGAGTGATACCGACTAAAAACAAATTAATGACTGCCAAAATGGCCGGACCCGAAAAGGCAAAGCCAAACGGATCATTAATCATGTATTTATCAACAAAAATGAAAAAACCAAGCGGTCCGGAAAACATAATAATTAAAACACCCAAGTAACCGGCAAATTTTAGCGGAAACAAGCTGTGAGTAATCAAAGCAGAAATTGCCAGCTTCAAAAGTTTAATTTTATTATACGAGACTTTACCGTTGATTCTTTTTTCAGCTTGAAAATAAATATAATCCCGTTTAAAACCTAGCCAATCAAGCAAACCGCGAGTAATACGATTATGTTCAGTTAACCGATTAAATTCATTAATGACTTTACGGTCAATTAAACGATAGTCAGTCGCTTTTTCGGTAATTTTGGTACCGGAGATAAAATTCATTATTTTGTAAAACAAAGTTGAGCTGACGGTTTTAAATAAACTCGGATGCTGATAACTTTTGCGAATACCGATTACCATATCCGCTCCGGCTTGCCATTTAGCCAAAAACTCCGGCAAAAGTTTTGGCGGATGTTGCAAATCAGCGTCAATCAAAATGGCCGCATCACCGGCGCAATATTGTAAACCGGCCGTGGTGGCAAATTCTTTACCAAAGTTACGGGAAAATTCCAAAGATTTTACTTTGGGGTTTTTGACAGCTAATTCCTGGATTTTTTGCAGACTTTGATCTTTGCTGCCATCATCAACAAAAATCATTTCATAGTCATACAAATCTTTGATTTTTTCCAATTGCTCAAGCAAAGCCTGGTAAATCAAAGGAATATTGTCTTTTTCGTTGTAGACTGGAATTATTAGAGAAATTAGTTTTGCCATATAAGTTAATTTAAATCTTAAATATTTTGGCTAAATAAAGCGAATTAATTAGCTTCATTAAATCATTAAATTCTAGCATTATTTTACTAAAAAGTCAAGGATACAAAATGACCAGCAAAAAAGCTGGCCAAATTGATTGATATATTTTTTGATTTGTAAACATTAACCCTCCCCTAGCTTATTAGACGATTACCAAAATGGTTAGTAAAAAGATAAAACCAAGTGTTGAAAAAATGATTTTTGGATATTGCTTTTTGATTTCAACAAAGACATTAAGCAGTAAAGCGATTATGGCCATAATTAAAACTAATTTATAAAGCCAACCGGAGATATTAAATAACCAAGCAACCGTATTAATTAACGGATAAGATTTAACAAAGAAATATTGTTTTAACAAAGACGGTTTGACCGGTACCACTTTGTCCCAAGCAATATCATAAGTTGCGGTATTGCCCGCCCAGTCCTGTAAAACAATATTTGGCATGGTGACGGTATTAAAAAGTTTTTCATCTTTATAATCAAAAATTATCGCTTGACCAATCCAAGCGTCTTGACCCGATTCATCTTTACTCAAGCTCAAATCAATTTGATAATTACTAAAGTAGGCTTTGGCGCTTTTTACGTCACTGCTGACGTAAGCAATGGCTTTAACTACTCTTTCTGAGCCAGAAACGGGTTCGCTGACAACCACTTTGCTTTTAGTTGAATCAATTATCGGCGCGGTCAAATCAAGATTAAAATTATAGTCAGGCGAGACTTTAAATTCCCAACCGCGATAAGATTTAACGTTAATTTGATTAGGACCTTCATCCAAATTAACCGAAACTGTGGTCAAACCATTGACTAAATCCGTACTGGAGGCAATCACTGAATATTTTTTATAAACAATAACTTTATCGGCTTGCGGCGCTAAAATTTTTAAATCAACCGGCAACTGATTAACCACTGAATTATTTTCCGGCAAAACAATTGAGGGAGCCAAAAGCGGCGAAAGTTCAACTTTTTTCTCAACCGGCTTAACTTCGGGTGGCGTTTCAACCGGCGCTACAACCACCACTTCTGGTTTTTTGACTTCAGCCGGTTTTGGCTCAACTACCATACTGACCTTAGTCAAACCAACCGTTGTTTTAGTCGTATCGGCTTTAACAATTGTTTTGGTTGGAATTGTGGTGGTAGTTTTTGGTGGTTCAGCCGGTTTTGGCGCCACGGCTGTGGTTTTTGGCACAGTTTGCGGCTGAGTAATGGTGGCAGTAACTTTATCTTCAACTGCTGTCGGCCTTGGACTGCCAAAATATTGAGCGACTAAGGTTGTATCTTTCTCACTATAAACACCGCTAATCATACCAACGCCAATTTCAGAAAAATCAGGATCAATAATATTAGCGTAATGAGTTTTACTTTTAGTCCAAGCGTCAACTACGTCTGAAGCATTGGCAAAACCCAAAGCCAAATTTTCACCGGCAATATCATAGCGGTAACCGCTAGCTGCCAACCAATCAGTTAAATTTTTCTGGTCTGGCCCAACGTGGGCAAAATACTGTTGCAAAAGCATGTCTTGAGCCTTGCCTAGAGCCGCTTGATCCAGCCGAGAACTTTCTTTTAAAGGATTAAGTGCCAACGAAGTCCGAACTTTATTGGTTAATTCAATTACTTTTTTGCTTTCCTGAGTTAAAATATCTGGCGTCAAAAAAGCAGTGATGGGAACAAAAAAAACAAAACTAACAATAATTAGCTTTATTAAAACTGCCGAGAAACTGTAAAAAGCCAAACGTTTTGGTTTCAAAAAATGCGGCTGATATTGATTACCCGCCCAAGGAATAAATAAATTTTTTAAACTATAATTTCTAGGATTAAAACCACTGTGTAAATCCTGTCCATCACCAATACCGTCGTTGTCCGTATCGGCATTACTTGGATCAGTGCCAAAAATATTAATTTCTTCATAATCAGAAAGACCATCTTTATCCGAGTCAAGCTGGCGCAAATCAATATATTCTATTGGTTTTTTGTTCTTGCGTCTCATAAATATAGTAATGATTTCACTAATTAACTTATATCATATTTTCAATCTTTTGTCAAATTATTAAGCCAAAATAAAATATAAAAAAGAGAGGCAGACCGTACGATGACAATCTGCCCCTGAAATAGTTGCCACAAAATTGTGGCCGACACTAAAGATCAGTACGACCCTAGACCCGACTACGGCACGAGGCCGAACCCCACTTAGCACTGGCAACGCCGCGGCCGCGCCAGTCCATCTCCCACCCGCTGTTGTTGCGACATAGGCTGGGCACCCTGCCGGCGTCCCTGAACCGCGAACCCAGAGCATCGATATTGTGCCATGACAACACGTTGGTGTGAACACCTAGCGCAATAGCTTCAGTAGCGACGGCGCACAAGCGGCCCTGTTCGGCGATGATGGCCTCTTCGTCTTGCGGCGAGGTCTCGTCCGTGAGGAACTGCTCGCCATCTTCGACATCAATAGCCCACCAGGCAACACCTTTTGGCAGGTCCACTTCGTCGGTGATCTTGCCGTCGTCCAGGTAGTTGGTGCCGGTCTTTTTGCCGTGCACAACCATACTCATCTGGATACTGGCGTTCAAGTTACCCATATTGATAGCCGCCAGTAGGGGCAGGTGGTAACTGATGATCGGCACGTTCGCAACCTTGCCAATCGCTTCGTCGCGCTTGGTGGTCAGCAACGCCAGAATCGCATTGGCCTGCTGGGGTTCGATTTCGGTGGATTCCTCCAACTTCGTGAGCCGATTTCGCAGGCGCTCGATCTGCTCGTTGGCGATGACCAGCAATTCCTCGGCCGTGTAGACCTTGTACTTGCCGACCAGCTCCTGTCTGATTTCGGCCAACACTTCATCCACTTCGCTCGGCGGTACGTTGATCAGGAGCTTGACCGCCTTCTCCACCAACTCATTCCTGTTCATGTTCGTTTCTCCCTTCGGAAACCTATGTATACCACTGCTCTCCGTGGCCGAGATTTTTCCTTAATTTAGCAATATTAATCCTAAAACAACAATATCATAATGTAGTATATTTAATGCTAACTGTCAATTATTATTAGTAAAAAAATAAGCCCGCCGTTTCAAAAGAGAAACATTGGGCTAACTACAAAGGGCAATTCCCTACTTTTTGCGCGGTCCGTCAACGAACCACGGGACAGACATAGAACAGAGTTTGGGCACCTCTTCGGGCGCCGGCACCACACTGGCCCAGGCTGTGACTTTGTCATCGGCCAAAGGCAGTTGATCGTAAAGCCCCACGTTTAGATTGAACTGGGGCCATTCCCCAACGACTGTAAGGGCGGCGCCAAAATCCGTGGCATAGCGAGCCAGCGGACTGTCGCCAAACAAGCCGCAGACAACGTCGACCTGAAAAGTGCCATTCGCTGCCGGGTAGGTCGGCGTGTAGTCAGGCAGATAAACCCAACGACCAGCGACTTTGGCGCAAGGCCAAGCCCAATAGCTGTCCGGATCAACCCACAAAAGGCGTCCGGTCACTTTGCCGTCTGGCGTTCCCTGCGCGGGCACTGACGTCAGCTCAATACCGGCGTGGCGGGTCACCGAAACCGTGGCTTTGCAGTCTTCGACAGTCGGCAAAAACGGACTTCCGGCCGGATCAATCGGATCGGCACCGGAATAAAGACAAGCCCAGATTTCAGTGGCGTTTTTGTCGTCACCGCCCTGAACCGTGTCGCAACTCCAGTTGCCTTGACCGTCAACCACCTCTATTGCTTTCAAATACCAACCGCCGGCTGCGTAAATAGTCACGCAGACTTTGTCGCCTGCCGCATACTCAGTGGCAGTGCCAACAACGTGGCCAACCGTGTCGCCTAATAGCGGCAGAAACGTAAACTTCAGCGTCGGAACTTTCGGACCCCGTACTCCCGGATCTCCCTGAGCGCGAACAGCAGAAACGTCAGCCATTGACCCCGCAGACTTCATTGCCGCGTCAGCCTCTTGCCAGCTCAGGTAGGTTGCCAAGGTTGGTACAACCGTTGCCGGCAGCAGATAAGCTTTGGCAGAACGGAATTTCCGATCGGCTGAGTTGTCCACGACGTTTTGTGACCAATAGTTCGTTGCGCCAATTGACGTCCATCTGGTTCCCAAAAACTTCGGGTAGATGACGTAATCGTCGCCCTCAATCAGAATGCCGATGACATAACCGGCCGGGTTGTCGCTGCCAACCAGCCAGCCACTCACCATACATTCGTTGTCGCAGTTGTCCCAGTCGCACCAGTACCGCGGCACATTCTCGAACTGAATCGAGACTTGCGCCATTGCCGCCGGACAGACCACTGTCGCCATCAGAAACATCAAAATCATTCGCTTCATTTCCCGTCTCCTTGTGCCTTTTCCCTAGAGCCAAGATGCCAAACCAACAGCGGTTTGCACCATAGAAACACAACGTAAAGTCGTGTTACCACCTCCTCTTACTGGCTTTAAGCCAGCGCATTTTTCGGGTCTCCCCGAAAAATGCTACACAAGGATAAAGAGGCAGCACTCCGGGGAATGTTGTATTATACCAAGAAATACCACTTTGTCAATGATTTTTGAAATAAAAAAAGACCGCTCAGTCTGAAACTAAGCGGTAGACAAATGATCGAAAGACCTACAATCTTACATTGATTACCGGAGGCGCGGTGTCCTCTTCTTCACCCTCACCTTCTCCTTCTCCGACCGGATCAAAAATCACAGTCAGCACAACCGTACTAACGTTTCCGGCCCAATCCCTGGCCTGATAACGATAGTTGACGACTGCGGGATTTGCGGTTGGCTCCTCAGTAATCTGAACTGTCGGATTTGGATCTCCGGCAAATTCGCCCATGTGGTCAGCACAGGAGTACTCAGGCAACTGCCAGGTCGAGCCGGCAGTAACGTGTAACGGATTTGGCCCACAAACGGTTAGAACCGGCGGCGTGGCATCGTAAATTGTCACGCAAGCGTTGGGAACTAAACCGTTTGCTTGAGTCGATACCGTAACAATGAGGATCGCCAAACAGAGATATTTCATGAGTCGCTCCTTCCCTGTCAGAGATCAATGACCAACGAAGCTACGGCTCTGGGAACTGTTGGCAGCTCCAAGCAAAGCTCCGGCCAGCAGTTGGTCATATCCGTTCCTTGCGGTACCAGATACAATACAACTTTTCTGGCGTACTGATCGTAGTAGGGATTTGTGGCGATCTGGATGCTGAAATTGCCCTGACTGTCGATGACGGCCAGATAGTCAACGTCGGGCTTGGGATACCAAACGCTGTCGGCGCCAAACAGATAAGCACCGATCCGATATTTGGCAAAGTCTACACCCGCGACTATTCCACTCAAGGTCGTGTCGCTGCCGACGCGGCTGGGTAGGTACGTCAAGGTAATTGCCGGGTCATCGCCTGTCTCGCCGGTTGGTGGCTGGTAGTTACTCGGAACCGAGATGAAAGCCACTGCCTCGGGAATGTTAGGCATGAACTGACAGCCTTGATGCGACGGGTCGGTGTTTGACCAGCACGAGTCGATTTCCGTTCCTTGCGGTACGACGTAAAACGTCGCTTCGCTGTATTCGGAATCGTGTTCGTACTTAACAATCTGGGCTGACCAATCGCCGGTTTCAGGATCGATTCTGATCGGTTCGCTCCAAAATCGTCCTTCGGTTTTGAGCCACCACCGCCAGCCGACATTGCTGTAGGCAACAATCTCGTAAGGTTTGTCACCAACCCACGAAACCAAGCCGGTCGCTGACGGATTGCCACTGGCCGCATCCGGTAAACCGGTAAGCGTGACATACCACTGGCGATAGCTGTGCCACGAGCGGCTAATCGTTGAACAAGCAACCGCCTGCTCAAAATAAGGCCGCCCGACAAATCTATCGGGCAATACGGTGTCGAGCGAAACGACATAGCCGGCAATCTGGGTAGTCGGCAAATTAACCGATGAAAATGTCAGGTCAGTCGACCAGACGCCTTCATCGTCAATCATTGTCAGAGCCGACATCAGATACCAGTCTTTGGCGATCGGGTCTTGGCCATAGATTGCCACGCCGTATTGGGTTGGATCAAAGCCGAAAGCCTTTCCGGTCATAACGGTTTCGTCTGTACCGATATTGGCCACTTCGGTAAACCAAAACCGCGGAAACAGTTGCGAAGCCGGCAGCACTCGGTACAACACCTTGGCTGTCACCACGTTTGCCGACTGGTCATGAGCCGAAAACTCGACCGGATAGGTTCCAGCCAAATCCGGATCAACCAGGTCCGCACCTTGGACAACCAACGTTGAGCTGACGTTTCCGTCGTACTCGTCCCAAGCTTCGCCGGTGATGCTGACATCACTGCCTAGTGGAATA
>JBAYJS010000040.1:0-9694 GCA_041664985.1 Candidatus Buchananbacteria bacterium
ATATGATAAAAATTTTGCGGATTATAAATCGGCCAGTCGGTTTTCTGACAACGAAACCATTGAAGCATTGTTGGCTAAAACTTACGAAACCACCAAAGACATTTCCGAAGCAATCAAAAACGCAAACAATCTGATTCAGTTTTATAAAGATACTTTAAGCCAAAGAAATCTCAGGCCAAACGCGGCGGCTGATACTCATTTAGCCACCTTAAGCGACTATACTAGCCAGGCCAATTCTCATTTGACCAGTTTATTGGCCGTTAAAACCTCAATCAAAAACAACCAAGAAGCAATTATTGATTCAGACAGAACAATCGCGGAAAAAACCGCCTCATTAGCTGATCTAAAAGCCGGCACTGATCCGCTTGATATTCAATCTCAAGAAATTTCAGTTAAACAAAAAGAAAATTCGCTTTTGGACGCGTATGAAAAATTAGCCGATTATTCGGTTAAAGCGCCGTTTGCTGGCGTGATCGCTTCGGTGGAAATTGAAAAAGGCGACTCGGTAACTTCGGCTACGGCTTTGGCGACCTTGATCACTAAACAGCAAATTGCTGAAATTTCTTTAAATGAAGTTGACGTGGCCAAAGTTAAAATTGGCCAAAAAGCCACCATCACTTTTGATGCAGTTACCGATTTAACCATTACCGGGCAGGTGGTGGAAATTGATGAAATTGGTACGGTATCTCAGGGTGTGGTTAGCTATAATGTAAAAATTGCCTTTGATGTCCAGGACCAAAGAGTTAAACCGGGAATGAGTTTAAGCGTCAGCATTGTAACTGATTCCAAACAAGATGTATTGGTAGTGCCGATCGGCGCCGTTAAAACTTTGGGTACTGAAAGCTATGTTCAAATTTTGACCAATAACCAACCAGAAAGAAAAACCGTAGTGGTTGGTATCAGTAGTGACACTATGTCAGAAATTGTCAGTGGTTTAAGTGAAGGTGATGAAGTTATCACTCAAACTATCACCGGCGCTGCTAGCAGTTCTGCCACCAATATCAGCTCCAATAAATCAAATAGTAATGCCATGCGAGGCATTATGCAACTTGAAGGCGGTGCCGGCGGTCCTGGCCGTTAAAATATGATTAAGTGCGAAAATATCATAAAAATTTATCAGACTGGCGACACTGAAGTCGAAGTGCTTAAAAATGTATCTTTTGAGATAAAAAAGGGAGAGTTTGTCGCTATCATCGGTCCTTCCGGTTCGGGCAAATCGACTTTGATGCATATTTTAGGTGCTTTGGATCGGCCAACCAGTGGCAGTTATTTTTTGAATGGCAAAAACATGTTGGAATTGTCCGATGATGAATTGGCGGAAATTCGGTCGCAAAGAATCGGTTTTGTTTTTCAGTCCTTCAATTTATTGTCTCGAACCACGGTTTTACGCAATGTGATGTTGCCTTTAATTTATGACAAAAAAGTTGCCAAGGAACAGCGCCAGCAAAAAGCTCAAAAAGTTTTATTGGCTTCGGGCTTGGAAAAAGACCGTTGGCAGCATCTTTCCAATCAGCTTTCCGGCGGTCAAATGCAACGAGTGGCCATTGCTCGGGCACTAGTTAATGATCCGGATTTGATTTTAGCGGACGAGCCAACCGGCAATTTGGATTCAAAAACCGGCGATATTGTTTTGAATACTTTTCAAAAGCTTAATCGCGAGCAAGGCCACACCATTATCCTTATTACTCATGAACGTTACGTGGCAGAACACGCCGATCGGGTGATTGAAATTAAAGATGGCGTTATTTTTGCCGACCGGCAAACCGAAAATTTACTCAAAAATAAATAATTTATGCTTTTTTCCGATCTAATTTTTGAAACCTTTTCTTCTTTGTCAGCCAACAAGTCCCGATCATTTTTGACAATTTTGGGCATTGTTATCGGCATTGGTTCGGTTATTGCCATGGTAGCCATCGGTCAAGGATCAGCCAAAAATATCACTTCCAATATTCAATCACTGGGTACTAATTTGTTGGTGGTAACTCCTGGTTCGCAAAAAACCGTTGGTACAATGGTTAAAGGCGGTTTTGGCTCGGCGACAACTTTGACTTTGGAAGATTCGGACGCGATTAAAGAAAAAGTCAATTATATTCAGGAAGTGGCACCGACGGTTTCCTCGAGAAAACAAGTGACCAATACCAAAGGTGATAATAATAATATCAGCGTTTACGGTATTACGGCTTCTTATCAAGCAGTCAAAAGTATTTTGGTTGATTTAGGCAGTTTTATCACTGACCAGCACGTTACTCGGGTGTCAAAAGTTGCTGTGATCGGTCCGACTACGCGCGATGATTTATTCGGTGAAGGGGTTGACCCGACCGGCCAAAAAATCAGAATCAGTAATTTGGAATTTACCATTATCGGCGTGACCAAAAGCAAAGGCGGCACGGGTTTAAGTAACTCCGATGATATTGTTTATATTCCAATTTCGACTGCTCAGCAGTATATTTTGGGCAGTAAATCGGTCAGTAATATTAATGTTCAAGTGACGCAAGAAAATTTAATGACTCAAACTCAACAAGAAATTACCGATTTACTTTTAATCAGGCATAATATTTCCGATCCAACCGGCGCTGATTTTACCATTGTTAATCAGGCCGATATTATGAGCGCCATGAGTTCGGTTACCGGCACTTTGACTTTATTATTAGCTTCGATTGCCGGTATCTCTTTGCTAGTTGGGGGGATTGGGATTATGAATATGATGCTGACAACCGTGACGGAAAGAACCAGGGAAATCGGTTTACGAAAATCTTTGGGCGCAAAAAATAAAGATATTAATTATCAATTTTTAGCCGAGTCGGTAGCGTTAACGTTTATTGGCGGAATCATCGGAATTTTTATTGGTTGGCTGGCCGCGTGGTTAATTTCAAAATTTGGCGGCGCGACAACGGTGGTTTCTGTTTCTTCGATTTTTTATGCTTTTGGCGTTTCGGCAGCAATTGGTATAATCTTTGGCTATTATCCGGCCAGGCGCGCGGCCAAACTTAATCCAATCGAAGCTTTGCGTTTTGAATAATTTTTAAAATTAATTAATAATAATCAATAAAAAAAATGAACGACAAAAAAATGGCAATGATTGCCGGCGCAATAGTAATTTTAATTACAGTCGGTGCAATTTCTTTTTACAGCGGTATGGCTTTTGGTCAAAGCAAAAAAACCAAAGGTTTTGGCCAGCTTCAAGGCTTTGAGAACCAGCAATTGGGTCAATCAGCCAAAAGAATGCAGGGTACCGGCGGCGCCAACCGCGGCAATGGCGGCATGATTTCGGGAGAGATTATCTCCAAAGATGATAAAAGTATTACCATTAAACTTGGGCAAAACGGTTCAAAAATTATTTTTTATTCAACTTCAACCGAAGTTGGTAAGTATGCCAAAGCCGAGATTGGTGAATTAGCCGCCGGCCAAAATATTATGGTTTTTGGCCAAACCAATCAAGACGGTAGTGTTAATGCCCAATCTATTCAGATTCGACCAGAAATAGTTGCCGGTCAGCAGCCAAAAGTTGATCAGGCGCCTGTTGTTCCCAGTCAACCGGCTCAATAAAATATTTATCAGTTTTAAAGCTCCGGCTTTTGCCGGAGCTTTTTTGTGGCTAAAAGATTGAATTTTTAGCTAAATAATGGCATTATTAAATCAGGAGTAAATTTTATGTCAGAAATTAAAATTAATTCATTTAAAATAATTTCCAAGCATTTTGGCCCGGTTTTTTTTCGCAATGCCGTTTCCTTGATAACCATAATTATTTCTTTAATCATCTTTTTGTTGTTCTTTTTTAAAGAGTTTCAAGAAGGTCTTTTTATGTCCAGTGTTTTGTTTTTAAATGTAGTAATTGGGACAATCCAAGATTTGCGAGCCAAGTTGGCGCTGGAAAAATTGCAGGCTTTGTTGGTAACTAAAGTGACCAGACTTGATTTGAAAAATAATGAAACTACCATTGATCTTGAGCAAATAAAAATCGGTGACCGGTTAAAAATTAAACTCGGTGACCAAATTCCCGCCGACAGTTTGGTTTTAAGGACTAATGGGCTTGAGGTTAATGAATCGTTATTAACCGGCGAATCGGATAATATTATCAAAAAAGAAGGCGATAAATTATTTGCCGGCAGTTTTGTGACAGCCGGCTTTGCCATTATTGAAGTGACAGTTTTACCCAATAACAGCTTTGTTGGCCAGATGACTAAAAAAATCAAGCGCTATCGTTTAAGCCTCAGTCCGATTCAAAGAGCCATTGCCACTTTCATTAAATACATGACTTATTTATTGATTGTTTTGGCCGCTTTTGTCGTGATCCGTGGGATAGTAACCGATGAAATTTTAGTCGTGATTGTGATTCAAATCGCGGCGTTAACCGGTACAATTGTGCCGGAAGGTTTAATTTTGGCTACGACTTTGCTTTTTGCTTATGGCGCTATTCGGCTTTTCAAAAGTCAGGTATTATTGCAAGAAATTAACGCCGCTGAAAAATTAGGTCAGATAAAAAATTTATGTATTGATAAAACCGGAACACTGACGGAAAACCAGCCGACTTTGGAAAATATTTTAGTTTACAAAAATTATTCAAAAGCTACGGCCGAACAGCTAGCCGATGGTTATATCAAAGCCAATGAGGATAATACCCAAACAACTTTAGCCGTTTCTAATGAATTAAAAAATCGATTCTTGGGAAAAATTATTGCCAATTTGCCTTTTTCCTCGGAAAGAAAATATGGCGCCGCTGTTTTGCAAATTGAAGCAGAGACAAAAACCGTGGTGATGGGTGCACCCGATATTTTGATTGATTTTATCAAAGACGACTCGGCTAAAGCATGGCTGTCAGAATTGATTGAGCTTTATTCCAATCAAGCCAAGAGATTGCTTTTACTAGCCGTTACCAAAGAAAAATTGGCAGGCAATATTTTACCGGCTGGCAGTTTGCAAATTGTGGCTTTGTTTATTTTGGCCAATCCTTTAAAAAAAGGCACCAAACAAATTATTGATTTTTTTCAAAATCGGGGGGTCGCGATTCGGGTAATTTCTGGTGATAATTTAAAGACGGTTCAGGCAATTGCCAAACAGGCGGGGATTAAAAACAGTAATTTGGCGATTACCGGCGCCCAGATGGCTGACTGGCAAAAGGAAGATTTTCGGCACAAAGCCGGGCAGTATTATATTTTTGCCAGAATCAAACCGGAACAAAAAGAAAAACTGGTTGAAGTATTCAGGCAAACCGGATTTACGGCCATGGTCGGCGACGGGGCTAATGATGCTTTGGCGATCAAAAAATCGGATTTAGGTATTGCCATGTTTGACGGCGCTAGTGCTACTAAACAAATTGCCGAAATCGTTTTGATGAATAATAGTTTTTCCGCTTTACCCAAAGGCGTTATTATGGCCGATAGTATTATTGTTACAATCGAGTTGGTTGCCAGTATCTTTTTTAATAAAGTCGTTGCCGGTTTAACTTTGTTTACCCTGGTCAGTCTATTTGCCTTTAATTATCCGCTAACGCCAAGGAATATGACGGTGATTAATTATTTCACGATTGGTTTGCCGATTTTTTATTGGTCAATTTTTCCGGCGCAAAAAAAACGAATGACCAATGAAGAAAGTTTTTTAAAAAAAATATTGCCTTATTCTGTTTTAAACGGTTTACTGACAGCCTTGGCCTGTTTTATTGCTTTTAAAATCAGTTTGGAAAGTTTAGGGGTTGACGATGCCAATGTGATTGTCGTTTTGGTTTTAATTGCGATGAGTTTTTGGTTTTTTGTTAATGTGCCAAGCAGCTTGGGCGTTAAAGTCCCGGCTAATCAAAAAAAACTTTTAGTTTTGATCGGCTTGGTTGAGATTTTAGCTTTGACTTTAATTTTGCGGTCTGATTTTTTAATTCATTTTTTTGATTTGTACCAGCCGCCATTTCGTTTGTTAATGGAAGTGGTTCTGATTATTTTGGCTTTTGGCTGGCTGCAGTATATTTTGCCTCGTTATTTGTTTGATCGAAAAATTTTTAAAAGAAAACAAAAATAGAGTTAGGGAATTTGGTTTGTTGATTTTTTCATTTTGTGTTATAATATAATTGATAAAATCATAGAATATGGCCGAAAAAATCAAAAAAATTTTAATTGCCGAAGACGAAAAGCCATTATCTAACGCTTTACAGTTGAAATTAACCAAGGCGGGATTTAAAACAGAGGCTGCTTTCAATGGTCAAGAGGCTTTGGCGATGTTAAATCAGCAAGATTTTGATTTTTTGATTTTGGATTTAGTCATGCCAAAGATTAACGGTTTTGAAGTTTTAACCGAAATCAAAAAATCCGGGAAAAAAATTAAAATTATCGTGCTTTCAAATTTAGCTCAAGCCGAAGACCAAAAGCGGGTTAAAGATCTTGGCGCGCAGGATTACTTTGTTAAGTCAAATACGCCAATTGGTGATATTGTCAAAAAAATAAAAGAGAGTGTCTAACTAAAAAAATATGGAGGAGGACCTAAAAAAACAAAAAGTGATAAAAAAATTGCTAGTTTTTAGTAAGCGATTGAAATATTTAATTTTTCAAAATAAAAATATCACCTCCATTAAGGGTGATTTTTAAATTGTTTAAAATGAACCAGCCAATTGAAAAATATAATTTTGAACATGACTTAGAAACGATTTTTGATAAAATCAGTGACGGTATTTTATTTTTAAGTTTGACGGGAAAAATTTTGCGGGTTAATAAAGCCTTGCTTGATTTGGGTGGTTATACCCAGTCAGATTTGCTTGGCAAAAACGCCCTGAAACTGTCTGGGATTTTAACTTCAGACAGCCTCAAAAAAATCGGTAAATCATTTTTGGATGCCGCCCGCGGTGTGCCTAAAGATTTATATCAAATCCAAGCCAAAGATAAAAAGGGTCGAATTCACAACCTGGAAATTAGCAATACTTTGATCCGTAAGGATAATCAAAGTGTGGGTATCGTAGTGGTAATCAGAGATGTAACCAGCCAAGATAAGATGGCTAGCGAGGTTAAAGAAACCGAGCATTTTTTAAACAATATAATCAATAACGTTTCTGATCCGATTTTTGTTAAAGATAGCCAACATCGTTGGGTTGTTTTAAATGATGCTTTTTGTAAATTTATTGGTCAACCCCGGGAAAAATTAATTGGTAGATCGGATTATGACTTTTTCCCAAAAAATGAAGCAGCGGTTTTTTGGCAAAAAGATGAGGAAGTTTTCCAAAAAGGGCAAGAGATTATCAATGAAGAAAATTTTACCGACGCCAAAGGAGTGACTCACGTAATTGTTACCAAAAAAAATATTTATTTCAATGATCGAGGTGAAAAATTTTTAGTTGGCCTTATTCGGGACATAACGGAAAATAAGCTAGTTGAGCGAAAAATGAAAGAGCAGCTCGAAGAGATGGAAAAAATTAATAAATTAATGGTTAACCGAGAAATAAAAATGGTTGAGATGAAGGAAAAATTAGAAAAATTAAAGAAATAATTTTATGAAAAAATCAACAGTTATTTCTAGTATTATTTTTTTAATAATAATAGTGATAGGCGGATATTTTTTTTATCAAAATAATATAGCTAAAAAATCTTTAGGCAAAATTAACTATGGCTATGAAGTTTGGATTGGCACCTTTCCCTATTTGGTAGCTTACGAAAAAGGTTATTTTAAGGAGCAGGGTTTAGATGTTCAGCTCGTTAAAGCCGAAAGTTACGCTCAGGAAATTTCTGATTTATTATCCGGTAGAACTGATTTTATGGGTGATTTTGCCCTAGTTGACGTGGTAAAAAATGTCAGTTTGGGCAATAAATTAAAGGTGGTTTTATCAACTGACTATTCCAATGGTGGTGACGGAATTGTTGCCAAAAAGGAGATTGAAAATATCAGCGAACTTAAAGGTAAAAAAGTGGCAGTTGAAAAAGATACTTTGGGTGAATATTTGCTTTATGATGCTTTGAAAAAAAACAATATGACTTTGGCCGATATTTCGGAAGTGAATTTGACCGCTCAAGAAGCCGCTTTGGCCTTTATTCGTGGTGAAGTTGAAGTGGCAGTTACTTACGAACCGGATCTGACTTTGGCGGTGGAGAAAGGTGATGGCTGGAGATTATATACTTCGGCCCAATCACTTGGCTTAATCGCTGATGCTTTAACTTTTAAAGCTGATTTTTTAGCCGAGAACTCGGAGAAAGTCACTGCCGTAGTTAAAGCTTATACCAAGGCCATGGATTTTATTTTGACTAACCCGCAAGAGGCGTATTTAATTGGGGCTAAATATTTTAATATTACACCAGTGGAACTGGAAAAACAGTTATTGGGTATCAAATTAATGACCAAAGACGATAATTTAAATGCATTTTTTTACAAAACCAGTATTGACTCTTTGCATGGGGCAATTATTCAGGCCAACAATTTTTTACTGGAGAAAGGCACTATTAAAACCAAAGTCGATTCCACTGAAATTTTAGATTCCAGTTTTATTAAAAGTTTAAATTAGATAATCACATGTCAGTTAGATTAAGATTAAGTTTAATTATTGGTGGGTTGCTGGTAGTAGTTTTGGCGACGGATTTTTATTTTATCAATCAAAGAAGTAGTGATATTTTGGCCGAATATGCAAAAATTAAAAATCAAGAAAAGACTAATTATACTCGCCAAATAATTAATTTATATTTTAATCGGGCTCAAGAAGATTTAACTAATTTAAGTAATGATTCTGATATTGCCAAAGCCCTTGAGGTTACCAATCAACAGATTGCGCCCCAGGTAATTGAAAAATTGACTATAACCAAAAAAACGATTGGTGTTTTAGAGAGTATCGGTTTGCACAAAGTTAATGGCTCGAATTGTTTAGTTGCATTGGCCAGTGAAGATTCTTTGGCTTTAGTCGGTCGCGATTTTTCCGATCGTGATTTTTGTCAAGGGATTATAAAGAATAAATCGCCCTACATCTCTAGTACTTTTAATAGCGCCATAACTAATAATTTAGTTTTAGGCTTGGCCGTGCCAGTGAAAAATAATGTTAATGAATTAACTGGTTATATTGTGGGAATTATTGATTTGAATCAGTTAAGAGGATATTTATGGGATTTACAAAGTAATAGTAGCTTTGTGGTTTTGCTTGATCGCTATGGCCAAAATTTTTTAGATACCAGAAATCAAGAAGAACAAAAAAATCAAACCGTTGCTGAATTAGTTGAAAAGGTTAATCAAACCAAGGGTCAATCTGGCTTTTTTATTCACCAAAAACATCTGGTAAATTTTACTCGCCTGGGGTTTGCTACGGTGATTTCTTCTGAATCAGTCAATAATGTCTTTGAAGTCGTCAACCAGATTTCCTGGGTCATTGCTATTGCCAATATTTTGGTTATAATTTTACTATTGTTGGTAACTTTTTTTTCCATTAGTTTTTACGCCAATCGTTTAAAAATTATGGCCAAAGTGGCTAAAAGAAATACTGTTGGCGATAAAATTATTAAAATTGATGAAAAATATTTAAAATCAAAAGACGACGTCAGTGTTTTGGCGGTGGCCTTTAATCAAATGCTTGATACTTTGCAGGAATTAAAAAATGATTTGGAAAAAAAAGTTAAAGAAAGAACCGATAAATTGGAAAAATCCGAAATGGAATTAAAAAAAGCTCTGAGAGTGGCGGAAAAAACCAATAAATTAATGGTCGGTCGAGAATTAAAAATGATTGAGCTAAAAAAAGAATTAGCCAAAA
>JBAYJS010000041.1:0-9616 GCA_041664985.1 Candidatus Buchananbacteria bacterium
CCACCCAAATCATCGATTATTTGTTTAAAGCCGGCAAAATCAATTCGGACATAATAATGAATCGGAATATTAAATACTTGACTGACAACCTGGCTGCTCAATTCACCGCCGCGACCCGGATTTTTTAATTCACCATACGCATCAGCATGATTTATTTTCATCCAACCATAGCCGGGGATTGGCACCAATAAATCGCGCGGAATGGAAACTAAAGCGACTTGTTTGGTTGACGGTTTAAAACTGGCAATGATATTGGTATCAGTCAAATACGGGCCGTCGTGATTTTCGCCGCCAATGCCCAAAAGTAAAATATTGATCCGGTCATCTTCTTGGCCGGCTAATTTTTTACTGTCGCTGCTGATTAAATGCTTAATCTGTCCCCATAAGCTGACATTACCAAAAGTTTGAGCCAAATGTTCGCCCGAAGAAATGACACCAACCGAAGATGAAATAAAAATAATCCCTCCGATGACCAGAAGGTAAATTATTATCTTTCCAAAAGTCCTAATCTTTTTTTTCTTAGGTTTGGCTACCAGTTTGTCGGATTCATCTAAAAAATCAATATTGGTTCTCATATTAATAACTTATATTTTTATTTTGCCATAAAAAAGTTAAAATTGCAAAGAATTGCAAAAAATAGCTTGACAATTGATTTTTTTATGGTTTGTGAGTATTCAGTATAATCCCAAAGCCTGGTTTCTGTCAATATTTTATCTATTTTTAGCCAATTTTACCCCTTGAAATAAGTCATTTTCTTTGGTATTATACAAAGAGCACTTCGGTGCTTGTTTGCTTTTTGTCTTATCTTATATATACGATTATCTATTATATAGTTAAATACGTTGATAATTAGCTTAATTTGAGGGCACAAAGCGCTTCTCCTGCTGTCGCCAGGGACGATTAGCTCAGCTGGTTAGAGCGTCGCATTCACATTGCGAAGGCCGCTGGTCCGAGTCCAGCATCGTCCATGGCGACTTCAGGAGTATTGGTTTCATTCACCTTGCCCGCCAAAATGAAATGGCGGCGGGTTGCAGAGGTCAGAGGTTTTATCCCTTGCGGCCCCACTTGAACCTATAATTAGTTTATGAAAAAAATTATCATATGTGGTTCAATAAGTTCCGCTGACGAAATCTTACGGGCAAAAGCTGATCTTGAAGAAAAAGGCCATGAAGTAGAAATTCCCGAGGGTATAAAGCATATTAATGAGTGGGAGGGAGAGGATGCAAAAATTTTTGAAAAAGCCGAACGGAAAATAAAATATGACCTTATTCGTGGCTATTATGAAAAGATGAAAAATTATGATGTGGTTTTGATTGTTAATCCAGAAAAAAATGGGGTCAAAGGATATATTGGTGGCAATACTTTCATTGAGATGGCATTCGCTCATATACTAAAAAAGCCACTCTATATCTTATATCAGATACCAGAGATGTCGTATACTTCAGAGATCCTGGCGATGCAGCCGATTGTTCTAAACAGAGATTTGTCGTTGATCAAATAGAGGAAGCTAATAACTTGGTTTTGTCTGGCTCTGTGAGAGTCATTGTCTAATAAATTATTATTTTTAAATAAATGTTAAAAATTGGTCACCGCGGAGCTAAAGCCTACGCTCCGGAAAATACTTTATCTTCTTTCCGTAAAGCCTTGGAATTGGGAGTCGATATGGTCGAATTTGACGTTCGGATTACAAAAGATAAATATCCGATTGTGATTCACGATAATCAGTTGATCCGGCTGACCCAAAAGTTTGGTCGAATCAATCGTTTGAATTTAAAAGAAATTAAAGAATTTAAAGTTCAAGAAGAAGAAACTATTCCAACTTTGGCCGAAGTTTTAGAGGTGGTAGACAGTCAAGTCGGTTTGGATATTGATTTAAAGGTTAAGGGCAGTGCTCAGATTGTGGTTCAGACTTTACGCGATTATAAAATTGATTTTAGTAATGTCATGGTTTCTTCCAATTACGCCAGCGAAATCAGAATCGCTGAAGATTTGGAGCCAGGTATTACCACGGCTTTGGTTTTTCGTTCCGGTAATGTTTTTTCCATCTGGTTGGTATTGGATTTTTTGGCAATTTTATTTTTGCCTGTCACTAAATATTACATTAGCTGGCTGGTCAAACGCGCTAATGCCGACTTTTTAAATATCAATCATCGATTTTTGTCAAAAAACAAAGTCGAAGTTTTTAAGAGCAATGGTATAAAAATTTGTGCTTGGACCGTTGATGATCCTAAAAAAATCACTTATTTAAAAAATTTGGGCATTGACGGTATTATTACCAATTATCCTGATCGGTTATAGCCATTAAAATTATTAATTAATTATTATTAAATAATAGAAATGAGTTTATTCAAAAAAAATCAATACCCGCCTCACATTGCGGATCAAGAGCTTTCTGCCGGTAAGCAAATAGTGGTTTTTGCTTGGGAAGTTTTTAAAGTCGTGGTTATCTCTTTGGCCATTATTGTTCCGGTTAGATATTTTTTAATTAAACCTTTCTACGTTAAGGGGGCATCAATGGAGCCGAATTTTTACGATCATGAATATTTAATTATCAACGAAATTAGCTATCGTTTTGGTGAGCCGGTTAGAGGTGATATTGTTGTATTTCGCTATCCGTTTGATCCCAGTCAATATTTTATCAAAAGAGTGATTGGTTTGCCGGGTGAAAAAATTAAAGTCGCCGACGGTCAAGTTTTTGTTTTTAATTCAAAGTATCCAGCTGGTCAGTTGATTGAAGAAAATTATTTAACCGAAGGGACTCAGACTCTTGGCGATGTCCAAGTCCAGCTTAAAGAAAATGAATATTATCTTTTGGGTGATAATCGGTTGCACAGTTTGGATTCCAGAGCTTTTGGGCCGGTTAAACGAGAATATATCGTCGGCAAAACGCTTTGGCGCGGTTGGCCGGTCAATCGAGTCGGATTGCTTTTAAATGATTTAAACTATAATTTATAAATCTATGAAAACCCTAGATAAAAAACCTAAAAAAGCTCCAAAAGTCCAGGTTGCCAAATCTTGCCAGCTTTTGCGCGGTTTTAAAGACATTTTGCCAGCAGAGCAAAATTATTGGCAGTTTATTAGGCAGGCAGCGGAAAGTTTTGCCTCCGGTTATGGTTTTTCCCGAATTGATACGCCAATTTTGGAAGAAATCAATCTTTTTGCTCGCACAATTGGTAAACAAACCGATATTGTTGAAAAAGAGATGTTTAGTTTCGCCGATCAGGGTGAGGGAACGGTTGTTATGCGGCCGGAAGCAACTGCTTCAATTGCCAGAGCTTATGTTAATCACGGTATGGTTAATTTGCCTCAACCAGTCAAACTGTATTATTGGGGTCAGATGTTTCGGCGTGAACGGCCGCAGTCCGGTCGCCAGCGGCAATTTCATCAATTTGGTTTTGAAATTTTAGGTGATGAAAATCCGGTTATTGACGCTCAAATTATTGTAATTGTCAGCAATTTTTTCCAGCAAATCGGTTTAGATCAAATCAGTATTCAGGTTAATAGTCTTGGCTGTCCAACCTGTCGTAAAGTCTACATTCAGGAATTAGCCACTTATTACAAAAGCAAGCGGAAATTTTTATGTGAAGATTGCAAAAAAAGATTGGTTAAAAATCCGTTAAGGCTTTTAGATTGCAAAAATCCAACTTGTCAGGCGGCTAAAGCCGAAGCGCCTCAAATTATTGATTGGCTGGACGAAGATTGCAAAAATCATTTCATGAAGTTGGTTAATTACCTTGATGAGCTTAATATTTCTTATAAACTCAATCCTTATTTGGTGCGAGGATTAGACTATTATACCAGAACCGTGTTTGAAGTTTGGCCCAAAGAAATTAAAGAAGGTGCTCAAAGTGCTTTGGGCGGTGGTGGCCGTTATGATGGTTTAATTGAGCTAGTTGGTGGTCGGCCAACTCCGGGAGTGGGGGTGGCAATTGGTATCGAAAGAGTAATCAGTCAATTACGTCAAAAGGAAGCGGCGATTCCAGCTGAAGTTTTCCCGGATGTCTTTTTGGCCCAAATCGGCGATCAGGCTAAAGTTAAAGCTTTACTTTTGTTTGAACAATTGCGCAAGGAAAACATTAAAGTCGCTGAAAGCTTTTCTAAAGACAGTTTGAAATCCCAACTTGAGATATCCAATAAATTAAAAGTTAAGTATGCTTTAATTTTGGGTCAGAAGGAAGTAATGGATGGAACAATTTTGGTTCGGGACATGGAAAGCGGCGTTCAAGAAATTATTGACTTCAATAAAACAGTTGCGGAAATCAAGAAAAAATTGGCTAATAATAGACTTTAATTTATTGTTGACTTATCCGTCAGAAGATGTTATTGTTTAATTGATAAACAGTTTAAGTTTTTATCAAAAAATTAATTAATTTATTCACACCTAAGGAGGTGAATAGCAGTGGCAGAAGTAAAACGAAAGAAAAGTGAAACTTTTGAAAGCTTGTTGAGAAGGTTTCATAAAAAACTACAACAAAGCGGCAGATTGATCCAATCTCGGAAAATTCGATTCTACGAAAAACCGAAAAATAAGAATAAAGTTCGCCGTGAAGCCCTTCGACGCAATGATATTAAGCAGAAGCGCGAGTATTTGAAAAAAATCGGCAAACTAAAAGACGAATTTACCTCGAATAATTACCGCTAAAATCCAATGGACGTTTTAACAAAGTTGGAACAAGATTTTGGCCAGGCATTCAAACAAAAGAATGAACTGGTAGTTTTGGTTTTGCGGCAATTAAAGTCCGCCATTACTAACGCGGAAATCGCCAAAAATCGTGAGAAGCTTTCCGAGCAAGATGTTATCAAATTATTGCGCAGTGAAGTGAAAAAGCGAAAAGACGCTTCTTTACTTTATATTCAGGGCAACAGGCAGGATTTGGCAGACAAGGAAAGCCAAGAAATTGAAATTATCAAACAGTATTTGCCAGCGGAATTGGATTCGGAAGTGATCCGGCAAAAAGTGGTTGAAATTATTACAAAAACTCAAGCCGCAGGACCAGCCGACATTGGCAAGGTTATGGGTTTGGTTATGAAAGAATTTGCCGGATCCGCCGATGGCAACGTCGTTAGTCAGCTAGTCAAAGAAGAACTGGCTAAAAAATAGCCTTAAAGTAAAAAAGGAGACTTTAAGGAATTTAATTTGGGAACAAATTATTTAATATATATTATTTATATTTTTTTACAAGGAGTAAAATTATGAATAACTCAAAAAAACTCTTCAGTTCCCGAAAAATTAAAGCTACCATCTTTTGTTTTGGATTGGTAGTTTTATTTTTAATGTTAACTCCGCCGGTTTTAGCTTTGGATACCGGCTTAAGCTATGGTACGGCTACCGGACTTTCCACTCAGGATATCCGAATTACGATTATGAAAATAATCCGGATATTTTTAGGGTTGGTCGGTTTCATTACCATTATTTTAATAATTTATGCCGGTTATACTTGGATGACCTCAGCTGGTAATGCCGAAAAAATCGATCAAGCCAAACGGATTTTGAGAAATGCCGTGATTGGTTTGCTGATTATTTTTTCCGCTTTTTCCATTGTCAGTTTTATCATTGGTGTTTTGCAAGGCAATTTGGGGCCATCGGGTCCGGGCGGCGGTACTCAGGTGCCACCAGGCTGCGAAAATTGCGATCATTTGGGTACTGGTATTATTCAAAGCGTTTATCCTTTGCCGTTGGCTAAGGATGTTGCCAGAAATACCAGAATCATGGTGACCTTTAAAGTTAAAATGAAGCCCGACACCATTATTAATGGAGCGGCAGAAAATTGTACTGCTGCTGCGCCATGTACCGGTGCGTTAAATATCAATAACGTAAAAATCTATCCTTACGTCTATAAATTGGCTGAGTCAGAAATTGACAATACAAAATTGCAAAATGTTACGGCCACCAGCGCGGATGGTTTAACCTTTACCTTCCAGCCGAGGGATTACTTGGGTGATGGTTTGGCCAATATTTGGTACGCCGTTAAATTAGGCAATGGCATCAGGAAAGATAATAATGAAACGGCTTTTTCCGGAACCAACAATTATTTCATGTGGCGATTTGAAGTCGGGTCACGTTTGGACTTGGATCCGGCCGAAGTCACCGGTGTTTTTCCTCAACCTGATAATTTAGGTGATAATTATTCAGAAGTTCTCGGTACTGCCATGGTTGCCAAAATTACCATGACTGGCAGGCCAAGCACTGCCAGCAGCGCCACGGTCAGTTCCGTCAGAACAGCGCCAACTTATGCCTGCTCTGATGGAGCCGACAATAATGGTAATGGTCAAATTGATATGGCTGATTCGGCCTGTAGTGCTACAAACCTGGATGGTGAAAGTCCAACGGCCATGCCTAGATTGGTAGTTAACGGCAGCTATAATGGCACCTATCAGGGTAAAGTAACTTTACTATTAAATACCGGTGCAACTAAAACTACCGCTACGGCCACTTGGCTGCCAATTCGCGACGGTTCTCCGGCTAGCTACACTATTACTAACAACACCTTAACCTTAGGTGATGGCATTAGTTTGTCATTTGTTAGTCCTAGTACCGGAGCTGATCAGTGGGAAGTCACTTTGACACCTTATTCTCAGCCAGACGGTTTAAGGGTTGCCAATAAAATTTATACTTTTGGCACTGATATTACCGTTGGTGCTACTTCTGCCGCTACTGCAGCCAATATTAGAGCTAAACTTGCCGCTGATACTTTAAATCCAGCTTTAACGATTTCGGGCAGTAGCAGTGAAATAATTTTAACTTCAAGTATTTTAGGTCGCACCGGTAATTTCACCATTGAAACCCGTCCGGCAAACAGTACCTGGGCCAGTATTGTCACCACTCAACAGGGCGAAGATTCAGTTTTGAATTCAACCCCTCGCGACGTACCCGATAAACCCAGAAATGCAATTGTGACCCTTAATTTCAATGAGCCGATTGATCCGGTTGCGGTTCAAATCCCCGGTGTTTTAAAAGTTCAATATAATAGTAATTCCGATCCGAGCCAAACCCCAAGCTGGGTTGATGTAGCCGGCAAATTTTTGGTCAGCAACCAGTATCAAACAGTTGAATTTATTCCAGAAGGCCAATGTAAAGTTTGCTATGGCGGTACCAGTAGTGGTAATGCTTGTAATTCCGGGTCTGATTGTCCCAGTGGCAGTTGCGAATCGGTTAAAAATTCTTGCGGTGATAGAGTTTATTGCTTGCCGACTTTAGCTGATGGCAATACGGTAAACACCGCACCCAATGACGCAACTCGCTATCGGGTTTTGGTTAAAGCCGGCAAATTAAGAACTTGTGATGAAGGAGCTAATCGATGTACTGATCCGAATTTTAGCGTTTGCGCCAATACCTCTGCGGCCGGCACCAGTCAAGCCTGCCAGGGGACATTTGGCACCGCGCCCAGCCAGGTTTTAGCTTTTTATCCAACAGCGGCTAATCCGCCGGCCGGCTTAATTGATGCAGCCAATAATTCTTTGAACGGCAATAATAACGTTTACACCAATGCCACTGGTGGTATTTTCGGTAAAGCCGAAGGTCCGGGTTATTTTGATCTCAATACCGAACCTGATAATCAAAGTGGTAAACCAGCCTATTCACTTAATAAAGTCTGCAGCGGCAATCACTCGGCTTATTGCTCAATCAATTCCGACTGTGCCGCCGGTACCTGTGTCAATTTACCAGACGATCAGGGTGATAATTTGATTTGGTATTTTTATGTCAATACCAATCTTAATTTAACGCCGGCTCATTTGCTTTCAGTTGGTCCAAATATCGGTGCCACCGGAGTCAGTTTAACTTTACCAGTCGAGGGTACTTATGATGAATTATTAATGAGCAGTACTTTGAAAGCGGGGAGTAACTATCGCGATGGTTTTTGCTTTTGTACTGCTAATGGTGATTGTGATACTAATGCTGGTGAAACTTGCCAAAGTGGTAAATGCAAAAATGAAACCAATCAAAATTATTGTGAAAAGAATAATGAATGTGAAACCAACCGCTGCTTGAATAAAAAATACATGACCTTGATTAATCCTTCGACTTTCCAAGTCGGCTGGTGGATTGGTAAAAAAGACATTGACACTTTGCCGCTTGATGGTTTTGGCGATCAAAGCCAAGCTTTGCTTTATCACACCAAACTTTCCGAAGTGACTGACTACGGCATTGAGCTTGGTTCAGGTATAAAAGATATCTATCAAAATTGTTATTTGCCTTCCGAAGGGCCAAAGACGGCGACCGGATATACTCATTGTAGTGTTACTGCAGATATTGAGTGTACGACCGACATTGATTGTCCAACCGGTGAACATTGCAGTAACTTCTGCGATTTAACGACTAATCCGTCCAGCTGTTGTCAGGTCAGTCAAACCGAGCCTTATTGTTGCAACGGTTCAAAGAGTGCTATCCCTTGCCGCCATTGTCAAACCACCACCTCAATTTCTTGCGATAGCAAAGATGATTGTCCCGGCAACGAGCAGTGTATTTATTAAAATGGTTTAATAGCTAAACCTTAATGGTTTATCGAAAAATCAGAAACAAAAAAATAATTTTACCAATCTTGTTTGGCATTCTGATTGGCAGCTTTTTAGTTGGTAATTTTGTTTTAGCTTTGGAAACCGGGTTAAGCTATGGCACTCTAACCGGTTTAGGCGCTCAAGATATCCGGGTAACTGCGATGTCAATAATTCGAGTGGTTTTGGGATTTTTAGGTGTCATTGCTTTGGCGATTATTATTTATGCCGGCTATACCTGGATGACGGCGGCGGGTAACGTTGAAAAAATCAGCTTGGCTAAAAAAATTCTGGTTAACGCCGTTATCGGTTTGGTGATTATTTTTTCGGCTTTCATGATTTCCAGCTTTATCATTGATAATCTGATTAAAATAACCGGTGCCGGACCGGGCGGCAGCAGCGGCTGTACGCCCAATGCTTGTACTGGTTGTCACAATATCTGCAATAGCGAAGGAACCGGCAGCAGCTATACCGATTCTCAGTGCGGTGAAGAAATTTATTGCACAATCACGGTTTTAACTTGTCCAAAACCAGAAACACCATTGCCAAAAATTTGTAAAATTGAAGCCACTCGTGGCACTGGTTTAGGCGGTATACCTCAAGGTGCTTCAGGTGATTATATTACAATTGAAGGTTGGTATTTTGGAAATTATTTAGCCGGTACCAGTAAAGTTAAATTTGGCACGGCCGAAGCGTCAATTGTTCAATGTAGCGGCAGCCCGGTTTGGAATGAGCGAGCCGATAATTATAGCTTGGTCAGGGTTCAAGCGCCGACCTTACCGCCGGCTAATTATGGTGTCACCGTAACCAATGCCAATAACGAGGTCAGCGGCAGCTTTGCTTTTGCAATAGTACAAACCACTGTTACTAAGCCAGGGCTTGCCTGTATTGTTCCTGGTAGTGGTGTTAATGCTCAGAATTTAATCAAGGCTGAAGGTATTAGATTTGGCGCTGATCCAAGTACGACTACTGAAAGTTCAGACGGTTTATATTTTTCTCTAAATCAACCGGCGACAAGCTATACTGGTTGGGAAGATAGTTTAATCACTTCGCCGCAAGTTCCGCCGACTGCAGTTTCTGGGTATGTCTCGGTTAAAGATGTCAGCAATCAGGAAAGTAATAA
>JBAYJS010000042.1:0-9520 GCA_041664985.1 Candidatus Buchananbacteria bacterium
ATGGGCTTTGCTTTACCGCTAATTCTTTAAGCGCCGGCCGGTTTCGCTACGGCGTACCGATTAAATTTCAATTTCGAGCGATTTTAGACAGTAAAACGCCTCGTCAAGCCATTGTTAATGATTTAAAAAAAAGCAGTATTTGCGGCAACACCATTTACGGCTGGAAAGATTCTCAAATTTTGGATGTTGAAGATTTTTTTGGCCATCACGAAATATTTAACAGTCAAAAATTTTTGGTTCATACTAATCACCCAATTATCAAAAAAGATCAAACCAAAGAAAACACCACCGCCGAATCGCTTAAACGCTACAATCGCGCCAAAGAAATTTTGCAACAGCAAAAAAATTGCGACCTAAAAATTTTGAAAAAAATCTTAAAAGATCACCAGGCAAAAATTTGCAGCCACGTTAAAAAACCAAACTTTTGGGGCGCCACCATTGCCTCGGTGATTATCAATCCTAAAGAAAAATGGCTGGAAGTTTGCTGGTCCAACCCATGTCAAAATAAATATACCAGGTATACTTTATAATTTTTAAATACTTCATTACCTTTATCAAAAAAATTGCCTAACCAAGCGATTTTTTTTATTATTTTAAATTGACACCAAAGCTAATTTGTGGTAATATTACCCTGCTTCTCAGAAAGGCTGGATAATCCAATCTTTTCGAGGTTTCGGAGCTTACAGCCTAAAAATCTGTAACAGCTACGGAGTATAGTTTATTTGGAAATGTAGTCGAATTCCTAATTGCTATTGCAAATTAATTCACTCTATTTCCAAATTAATTATGCAAGGAATTGTAAAAAAAATCGTAGCCGACAAAAATTTTGGCTTCATTAGCCAAGAAGGCGTTGAAAAAGATGTCTTTTTCAGTGGCGAAAAACTTGAAGGCATCAAATTTGAAGATCTAAAAGAAGGTGACGCTGTCACTTTTGAAGTCGAAGAAGGCGATAAAGGCCCATTCGCAGTTGGCGTTAAAAAAGCCTAAGATTTTCATAAACAGTCTTTTCAAAAAATCGCCACTCTGGCGGTTTTTTGAAAGGCTGCTTGAAAAATTATTACCTAAAAAACAATACTATCAAAAAAGACAAAGCCAATAAATTTATAACCGGCGAACCAAGATACTGCCAAAACTGTGGTAAAGAATCCCACCAGCTTTTTGAAATTACTAAAAACGCACAAAAAATAGAGCAGCTCCAGTATTGCAAGACATGTGTGGATATTTATCAAGCTAAAAATAAGCCTGCATCATCAAACCGCACTAAATAACACAGTGTCTGTACTAAAATCGCCTAAAAGGCGATTTTTTGGTAAAATAAGTGTATATGAATAAAAAAATTCTAATCATAACCGGAGGAATCATAATTGTTTTGATAATATTTTTCTTAGCTTACAAAAATAATTTATTTTATTTTTTTAAAAGTAATATTGGTATTAACGAAAAAATTGCGATAAAAGATTGTGTTTTTGGTGGCGGAGTTTGGCAACCATTACCTGATACTTGCGTTGATAATTGCCGAGAATTTAGACTTAGAAACCAAACAAAAACCACCGAAAAAAAATCTAAGCCCGAGCCAAAATCGTTTTCCCTGGATACTGACAGCACTAATACCAACAGTAATTGGTATTGTGGAATGAGCGAAACTCGCGGCTGCGACTGCGGACCGCAAAAATGTTGGAATAAAGAAGAAAAAAAATGCGAATCAAATTAAATTTTAATTAATGCGCATTAGCCAGGATCTCGTCTAAAATGCGATTTTTTGCTAAAATTAATTATATGTTTTTTAAAAAGCTACAGCCAATAAAAATAAAGCGTTTATATTTTTTGTTACTCCTGGCAACAATGGTTTTTTTATTGATTGCCTGGTCTATATTTGAACTGACCACCAACGATGCCAAAGGCAAAGAAAGTGTGGTTAAAAAAATTTATTACAAAACCCTGTGCGCCATACCGATTAAACCTTCAATTAAACTGGATGTGGCCTACCACCATCAGCAACATTCTCTCTCTTGTGAGGTCGCTTCCCTGCTGATGGCTTTAAACTACAAAGGTGTAAAAGTCACTGAAGATGAATTAATTAAACAGTTGCCAATTTCCGATCCCGGGCCGCGCAGTCAAAATAACACTTGGGGCGACCCTGATTTAGGCTTTGTCGGCGATATTGATGGCAGAATGCCTGATACCGGCTATGGTGTTTACGAAAAACCAATCTATGATTTAGCCCTTAAATATCGCCCGGCAAAAATTATGGTCAACGCCACACTGGCTGATTTAATCGCTGAACTGGCTAATGATAATCCGGTTGTGGTTTGGGGCGTAGTGATTGGCCGAACCAAAGATATTTCCTGGAAAACACCGGAAGGTAAAACGATTAAAGCTCATTTAGACGAGCATGCCAGAACCTTAATCGGTTTTACCGGCCAACCAAAAAATCCGGAGTTGATTATTTTATTAGATCCCCTTTATGGCGAAGTTAGATTAAAAACTGCTGATTTTTTAAAAAATTGGCAACTGCTGGAAAATCGAGCCGTAGTTATTTACTAATTTAAAACATCAAACGCTTATCAAAATTACCATGGGGTATTTTTTTTGTTTAATAAAAAAACTCTCTTTTCCCCTAAAGAAAAAGAGAGCACTAAACAAAGATCATTTCTTCCGTTTGGGCCAAAACACTGCCAGCGCGCAAGCTGCGCCAATTAACGCCAAGACAAGGCCGATTCTAACCCGAACCAATGGCGGCTCTTTTTTGACCCGAACGGCCGGCTTGGAATCAGCCAAATTGGCTGTCGGTTGAGCTGGCGGCTCTTTGGGCTTATTCAACTCATCGGTGATGGCGTCGACCAGCTTTTCGGTTCCGGCCGGAATGATTTTGCCGTCCTGCCAGCAAAAACCGTCAATGATTGCCCGGCCATCAATCCCGTTTACATCGGGCGTCACATAGCCAACCGCCGTGCCATTGGCTATGTCCAAACAAAACGACGAGCTGTCAAAAGTCGGGTTCAAATTGGCCTGCTGAACTTGAATCGTGTAAGCGACGGTTGCGACGCTGCCATCGCTAAGCTCGGATTTCTCTTCGTATCTGGCCTCAACCGGCAAATTGAAGCCTCCAACCTCTTCGTATTTGAGGTCAGACAGGACGTACATTATACTTTTTTCAGTCACGTCCTTTTCCAAAACCTGCCCAATACCGACGCCAGTCATGATTTTGCCATCGCAGAGCTTGTCTCGGCCAGCCACCTTGGTCAAAACACACCTAGTCAAGCAGTCGTTTGCAAACCAAGCCTCGACATCACCTTCGTCGATGTGAGTGCAAACGACTTCTTGGCCGTCAACTACTGAGACTTTTGGATTGCCTTGCCCCAGCATTTCCACTAAACTCTTTCTGGCAAAAAAGATAAACCGCCCAAACAAAACTCCCCCGTTTCGCGGATCGCCCAGGCTCCGAATCGCCTCAGCCCTGCCGTCTTGCTGGAAAACGAGAAGCATACCATCTTCTCCCCGCTTCGCAAAGAAGTAATCCTCACAGCCAGGCTGACCAAACAGCATTTGTTCCGGCCAAGAATTAGGTGTTTTTCCCGATTGAGTGACGATGGTTTTCAAATTCAGGTTTTCACCTAAACGGCAGATGCTGACTGTTCTGGTAAAAGCGTCTTTGCTGACTCCCTGGGCCAAAAACTGGCTTTGGGTAGTCAACTCCATCTTAAACTTGTTTTGCCATGACCAACCGTCTTTAAGACGGTTGATAACCTCGGCCGGATCGCTGGCAGCAAATGCCGAAAGACATCCGACGACCAACAACATCAAAGTTACTGCTTTCATTACCTTACCCTCCTCCAGATTCACCTAAGCTGCGGTTTTAGACTAAAGACATCTTAATGAATACCGACTAAAAATACAATAGCTTGAGTTAATTAAGCCAAAACAAGACCCAAAAAGACTGTGGACAAAAAGGCTTGACATTAATGTTAGAATTATATAACATTAAAATATGTTAATTAATTCTAACACCAAACCTATGACTTTAAAACAGTACCAAGTGCTCAGAATGGCCGTGGCTGTGGCTTTAGGCGTTATCTTTAGTCAAGCCATTATTTTTAGAAACTATCTGATTCCAATTGTAGCCGTTACGATCGCTTTTTTAATTTTAATTATGGTCAAAAAGAAAGTAAAAGGAGTCGTGGCTGACGAGCGCGATTATGCCATTGGTGGCAAAGCGGCATTGCTGACCATTCAGGTCTATTCCTGGGTGGCTGTCTGCATTATGTTTTTTCTTTATGCCCGGCGCGACTTAAACCCGGCCTATGAACCGATTGCCATTACTCTAGCCTATTCCACTTGTCTTTTGATGATTGCCTACGGCCTGATTTTTCGTTATTATGACAAAATTACTTTTTTGGATAAAAAAGTAATTTACACTGTTTTATTGATTTTAGTTTTTGTGGCCGTAATTGTTTTTGGTCTGAGGCTATTTTCTGGCGAAGATGATTGGATTTGCCAAAACGGCCGGTGGGTCCAACACGGGCAGCCCGACTTTCCCGCGCCAACCAGAGAATGTAAATAATTAATTCTATGAAAAATCATATCAAGGAATTAAGGACAAAATTAAATATCACTCAAGAAGAACTGGCCCAAAAAGCGGGCGTTCGGCGCGAAACCATTGTTTTTTTGGAACAAGGCAAATACAATCCCTCATTGAATTTGGCACATAGCGTGGCTTTGGCGCTAAATGTCGGAATTGAAGAATTATTTATTTTTGAAAATTAAACTAAAAAAAAGTAGAGCCACACAATTGTGCGTCTCTACTTTTTTATTTAGCTAAAACAAATTTAGAATTGGCGGCGGCGGTAATCAGGCTTACCCGGTCGGCGTTTAGATTTAAAAACATGAGGCCGATTATGATCGCGTCGATTATCAGACAATATCCGATCGGAAAACTGTTGATTGGTATTTTTCTTTTGGTATTGCTGGAAACTACCTGAAGTTGCCGGGATAAATTTAGGCTGAATTTTTCTTTTTGGCAATTCCGGCAAATTAGAAACTGCTAGTTGTTTTTGGATTACCCGCTCAATGGCTTTCACGTCTTTTCTTTGGTCTGGTGTGGCAAAAGAAATAGCATGACCAACATGGGAAGCCCGACCGGTTCGGCCGATTCGGTGAACATAGTCATTGGCTTGTTCAGGTAAATCATAATTAATCACTAATTCAATGCCGGTAACATCAAGACCTCTGGCGGCAATGTCAGTTGCCACCATCACTCGATAGCGGCCCATTTTAAAACCAGCCAAAGCTTCCAGGCGCTGGCCTAAAGAACGGTTAGAATGAATTTCAGTTGAAGTATGATTCATGTTTCTAACCAAATGAGCGATTTTTCTGGCGCCGAATTTAGTTCGGCAAAAAACCAAAACACTGCCTTTGTATTCTTTTAGAATGGTTTCCAAAAGTCCTGGTTTATCTTCTTTGTGAACAAAAAATAATTCTTGAGACACATTGGCAGTAGCCGTTCCCGAAGGCGCCACTTCAACCCGAACCGGAAATTGCATGTAAGTTTTGGCGATATTAACAATGTCAGAAGGCATAGTCGCAGAAAACAACATGGTTTGGTGTTTTTGCGGCATGGCTTGCAAAATCCGCTTAATCTGCGGCGCAAAACCCATGTCTAACATCCGGTCAGCTTCGTCTAAAATTAAAATACTAATTTGAGTCAAGCTGACTTTTCTTTGATCTAAATGATCAATTAATCGGCCGGGAGTGGCAATGATAATATGCGGTTGGCGGCTTAATTGGGCAATCTGACGATTGATATTTTCCCCGCCGATCAAGACCGCTGTTTTTAAACCTAAAGGCTTGCCGACTTGATTTAAAGCATCATTGACCTGCACAGCCAATTCACGCGTTGGCAATAAAACCAAGCCCCGGCCGCGATTTTGGGCCAAAAGCTGAATCATCGGCACACCAAAAGCCAAGGTTTTGCCGGTACCGGTTTGGGCAATACCCATGATGTCCTTGCCAAAAAGGGCAGGTTGGATTGATTGATGTTGAATGGGCGTTGGCACAGTAAAGTGCAGCTTATCCAAAATTTCCAAAATTTTTGGCGCGATACCCAAACCATCAAATGTTTGTTGAGTCATAAAATAAAAAATTCCGACCCAGAATGCTCAAGGTCAGAATAGTATTAATAGTATGCTGAAAAGTGAGAACCGAGTCTTTAATTAAACTAAATTGATTATATCACATCTTTGAATTTTTGTCAATACAACCAACTAAAACTACCTATTTATTGGCTTTAAGCAAAAAAAAGACGTCGATCAGCAATAAGCTAAACGACGTAACAACAAAGATCCGACTAGTCCCTACTGGGCCAAAGAATTGGACCACAAAGACCAATCAACATCAGCCAACAACTGCCGGCTACCGGTTCGATCGCCGCACAAAGCGGCAAAAAACGGGAAGAGCCCGGGCAACGATGCAGGATCATTTCTGACGGCCTGATCCCATAAAGCAGCAAAAGCAATATCAAAGCCGATATGCCGAGAGTCAGTGGACATGCCACCGCCAAAGATTTCTTTGGCCAATTTGGCTTTGATTTCCAGGCGTTCTTTCTCACCGCATTCTGGACTTGCGGCTTGCTGCAATGCTGCCAATACTTCACTCTGTATCATTTCTATAGATCCTCCTGTTTGGGCGCCAAAACCACTCTGCCTTTTGATTGACCTTACTTTATATCAGACCACCAGCCTTTGTCAACTTCAAAATTTTGCTTACCGTGACCGGGCAAGGTATAATGAAAAAGTAGGCACATAAACTTTAGCCTAAAAAATAATTAAACTATGTTAAAAAAGAAAAAAGAAAAACAAAATTTTTGGCAAAAATTGGGACCGGGTTTTATCACTGGCGCGTCCGACGATGATCCATCCGGTATTGCCACTTACACCCAAGCCGGCGCCCAATTTGGTTTTGGTCAAATTTGGACGGTTATAATCATGCTACCGTTAATGATTTCCGTTCAGGAAATGGTGGGCCGAATCGGCATGGTTTGCGGCCAAGGTATTGCCGCGGTGATTAAAAAAAATTATTCCAAGTGGGTGATTTACCTGTTTGTCTGTTTGATTTTTATTGCCAATACCGTTAATATCGGCGCGGATTTTGGGGCAATGGCTGATTCAATGCATTTGCTTTTACCCCAAATTCCTTTTGTGGTTTTGGCGATTATTTTTACGGTTTTAATTCTCGTTTTACAAATTTTTATTTCTTACAAAACTTATGCCAAAATTTTAAAATGGTTGGCTCTAAGTTTATTTAGCTATCTTCTAACTTTAATTATTGTTACCGGCAGTTGGCAAGAAATAATATTTAATACCATTATCCCCCATTTCGTTTTATCCAAAGAATTTATTTTGGCCTTGACCGCAATTTTGGGTACCACCATTTCGCCATATCTTTTTGTTTGGCAATCAAGCGAGGAAGTAGAAGAAGAAATTTCCATCGGTCGGACTTCAATTGCCAAAAGAAAAGGCGCCACCAAAGAAGAGATTAAACACATGAGAAGGGATACAGCAATTGGCATGGCTTTTTCCCAAATTATCACTTTTTGTATTATCGGTACAGCTGCCAGCACTTTTTTCAAACATGGAATTTTTGATGTTCAAACCACGGCCCAAGCCGCATCCGCCCTTGAACCGCTGGCCGGACGTTTTGCCGCCCTGCTTTTTAGCATTGGCATCATTGGCACCGGCCTTTTAGCTATTCCGGTGCTTTCAGCCTCAGCGGCTTATGCTTTTGCCGAAGCTTTTAACCTTAAAGAGGGTTTATACAAAAAACTGCGCCAAGCTCATGGCTTTTACGGCATTATCACCATTGCCACTTTGATCGGTTTATTAATTAATTTTATCGGCATTAACCCGATTAAGGCTTTGGTTTTGGCCGCCGTTTTAAACGGTATTGTTACTCCCCCGCTTTTAGCCATAATTTTAAAAGTAGCCAATGATAAAAAAATCATGGGCCGACATAGAAATAATCGTCTCTCAAACTTTTTTGGCATCACTACTTTGATTTTTACCACCACCTGCGTGGTTTTAATTTTTATTTTAAAATAAATTAAAAAAAGGCCGGAAGTATTTTGGTCTTTTTTTAATCTAAAAATTATTTGTGTCGATTTTTCAAATGGCGCCAAATATACCAGCCAATTGCCAAAACCACCAAAACCGCCATTAGCAAATCAAAATTATGAAGTTTGGCTTTGATTAATTCCCAATGGTTTCCCATTTTAATACCTAACCAGGCAAACAAAATACACCAGGGCAAGGCACCGGCTAAAGTATAAAAAGAAAATTTTCTTAAATCCATTTTGGCAATACCGGCGGGAAAAGAAATGTAAGTTCGAATTACCGGCAACAGCCGGCCAAAAAAGACCGTCAAATCACCTTTGGTCAAAAACCAACGATCGGCCAAATCCAAATCATGGTGGGAAATTAAAATGTATTTACCGTATTTTTCAATCAAGGGTCGACCGCCTTTTAAACCAATCCAGTAAGCCAACAAAGACCCCGCTAAATTACCAAAAGCACCGGCTAATACCAGAAACCAAAAAGTCATTTTACCTTCAATCACCAAAAAACCGGAAAACGGCATAATTACTTCCGAAGGCATCGGTACGCCGCAACTTTCTAAAGCCATTAGAAAAAATACGCCAAAATAGCCAAAATAGCCAATCACGGCGACAATAAACTGAGATAATAAATCAATAATTTCAGTAATCATAGTTTTATCATTATAACCTAAAAAAGAAAAATAAAAAACACCCCGCCTTTGCGGGATGTTTTTTTATAGAAAAATTATTGAGCGGCGGCTGGTTGATCGGCGGTGTTGGTATTGGTTGGCTCGGTTTCAGTCTGGGTCGGAACGGTTCCGGCTTGAGCACCTTGCTGCTGCTGATAGGCTTTAAACTGGGTCAAAACATCGGCAATATTCATGGCCTGAGGAATAAACAAGCTGCCATCTTTTGAGATATAGACTTTTTGATCTACATCCTTGCCGCTGTCGCTGATGGTAACGGTGACTTCATACAAGCCACTGGTTTCAACCACACCCTTGAGCGTAGCTGGGCCAACTTGAGCGCCGTAAACTTCATTAATAAAGCTTAAAAGCTTTTTGCTGGCGTCATCGGAAGACAAAACCACCATTTTGCCAGATTCATTGGTTTTGCTGCCCATAGTTTTGGCTAAAGCCAAACCGGCAACAATTACCAAAATTACCGCTAAAACAATGCTAACAATAAGCCAAATATTTGGTTTTTTTGCTACTGGTTTAGCCGTAGTTTCCATTGGAGTCATAAGTTTGAATTATTTATTAATACTTAATTATATTTTATCAAATTAAAACCGAATAAACAAGGGTAATTCTAGACCGGTTTGATTATTTTAACCTGCTTTAATTGTCGGTAAGAAAGAAAAAGGAAAAATAAAAGTAAAAGCAAAGTATTAAGCGGCGTCAGCCAAAACGGAAATTCTTTACCAAAACTTTC
>JBAYJS010000043.1:0-9137 GCA_041664985.1 Candidatus Buchananbacteria bacterium
CAAGAATTTCGGAATCATCATCTGACTTGAATGAGTCAGCGGTGGACACAACTGTGCTTGCCGAATCTTGGACAACTGCCAAGTCACTTGGACAGCCAGTCGTTAGAAAAACAAAAACAACCGCGAAAATCATCCGTTTCATCTTACGTCCTCCAGGTTTACCTGAAAACTTTAGTTGTAGGGTGCACGCTCCCTACCTTAGCGTTTTTTCTGGGTCGCCCCAGAAAATACTAAGGTTTCAGGTTAGCATTCTGGGGGATATATTATCTTACCAAATAATAGGTTTATGTCAAGTAAAAAATTCCCCTAAAAATTAAATAAATTGTCTAATTTAAGCAAAAAAAATAGACCTTTAAGTTGAACTTAAAGGTCTAAACAAGGTACAAACTATCAAGCGCGATGTTATGTTACGGCGCAACGTCTTGTTCAAAGACGGCGCGAATCGTTTGGTCGCAATTCACGACCGTGATGGTGCTGGCAGCGGTTTCGCTTGCCGTTGAGCCTTCCCAACGGGCAAAGTGCCAACCAGGCATTGGTGTCGCGCGAAGAACCGCGTTCACACCAATCCCGCCAGTCGGAACGACCGGATAGTAATGGTCGCCAATCCCCGGCTCCACCGTCCCCTGACCGGAAACTACCATGGTCAGGATATAGGCCGGATCAGCGGTACCATCCAAATTGAGCGCGACTAGCCTTTGGACTAGTGCGCCCGGAATGGCAGGACCAGCCAAGTCCGAACCGTCGACGCCTTCTTGGCCATACAGCGGCGGGAACACATCGCTTTTCCAGCGAAGCGTCAGGGCGACTGTCGTTGCCGACGTGTCGCCAGGACCGGTGGTGTAATCAACCAAACCGGAGCTGTCGGCATTGAGCATCGTGATCGGCGCTTCAAAGCTTGGCTTTGTGCGCCAACCAAAGCCCCAAGGCTCGCCAGCCAGTCCATCGGCCCAGACATCGGCTACGATATCAAACAGCGAAGGATCGATGCCGGTCACGACGAACTCCACGCGACCATCAGCGTCACCGTAAGGCGAAACGTAAGTCGGAATAATCCGCGGCGTCCGATCAATGTACAGCCCAGCCAATCCGCCTCGCACCACAAAGGGTTCAAGGCCGACATACGGCTGTTGCAACGCATTACCGGGTGGCAAATCCGCGACAGTCAACGGTTGCCCGTCAACTACGGATTGCACCACCTGGATGTCGATCCCATTGGCCATGTCGTCACGGCCGCCGGTGGCAACCATGATTTCCACGGTTTTGGTCATCGGATCAACCGATTTGAAACCGGCCAATCCCCAGTTATCCTTGGGCCACCAGGGACCCGCTGCCATTGCCGGCAACATCGCGTTCTCGTCCGCAGTAACGCTAACCTGCGTGAAAATCACGAAGTTTTCCGGATTGTAGCAGGAAACCTTGAGCTTCAAGGTGTCCCAGGTGCCAAACGCCGGCGTTTGCAGGACCTCGATAATGGGTCCGGTGCATTCGCAGACCGTTACCTGAAACGAACTTCTGGTTTCCAGCCCAACGCCGTCGACCAATGCTACTACCACGGTTGATATCCCAATAGCGTCATGAGTGTAAAGCTGCAAAGCACCGGTGTCGTCCCAGTCAAACTGGAGCAGGCCGTTACTAGAAGCAACTTCCACCCAATTCAGTCCGGTTGCGACATTGTCGCTGCCGGAAAGCTGAATCGTCGTCGAGTCCCACTGCCGCATATTGACGTTGCCGAGGGGCGCAATCACGGGCGGCGTGGTGTCAACAACGTTGACTTCCAACACGCGGACTGTTTCGTTCCCGGACGAATCCGCAACCGTATATGTGACCGTGCCGAGACCCACCTGATACGGGTCAACATCAACAGCCACATCTGCGACCAGTCCGACGTCATAGTTGTCAGTCACAACTGACTCCGGCGCTGTATAGGCCGTGCCCGCTTCCCAGACTTGGGGGCTGGCAATCGGCAAATCAATTGCCGGGTAAGTCGTGTCAACGACCACAATCGTACGGATTACTTCCGTGGCTTGGTTGCCCGCGGAATCGGCCACGTTGTAGTGGCGAACGTAAGTGCCAAGCTGCGAAAGGTTCAGGGTCGGCTCGTCAGTTGCGACTACCGACGAAGTCAGGATGCCATCGACATCGTCAACCGCCGTGACTCCGTCCAGATCGGTCCAGGTCGTGTTGACCTCGACCAAAACGGTCGGTTCGCCCAGCAGGGTGATCACCGGCGGTGTGGTGTCAACCAGATCGCTGACCTTCACCCAGTTATAGGCGACCGTTCCCATGATTTCGGGCGGACGTTCTCCGGAAAATTCACCTTGCGGCAAGTCGCCCTGTAGCGGATAGGACACCAGGTCCACCCAGTACTTGGTCACCCGGTCCGGATTGGCAATCGGCGCGCTGTATTCGTCGCCGCTAAAGGCGCGAGTTATCCCGCCAACGATTGCCCATTTGCCCGCGATGTTTTGTTCCCAGACAACCGCGCGGTAGAATTCACTGCTTTGCATGATCGCAAAGCCGGAAAGATTACCGCCGGCGATTTCCGGCACATCGGTGATGCAAATCGAGGGGACCCGTTTGTACACCGTTGTTGCCAGAATGTCGCCAGACTTGGCAGCACCCGGAAATTCCGCGCCCGGCGCCATCAGATCCGCCTGAATCCAGACGTACCGTTCATCACCGGCGTCCTGATAAATGTCTGCGATCCACTTTCCACCGTTTACTTCCACAAGCGGCGGGAAAGGCTTCCAAACCCCATTTATCAGGGTTTTCACTGCAACCATGCTACCAGCCGGCACATTGCCGACGACACTGCCAGCGACTGCACCCACAGCGTCGCTTACGCTTGGCGCACTGTCGATCGTAATGCCGACTTTGCCGGTCGAATAGCTCACCGTCTGCCGGACAACTTCTCCGTCAAGCAACGGCAGCGAACTTATGCCACTGGCAGCCATCGGCGTTTTGGTTTTGTCGTAGATGACAATGATTGTGCCGACCTGGTCGGCATCATGGATGTTGTTGCACACTACCAGTTCCACCGCGCAGTCGAGAATCGATTGCTGATCTTTGGGCCCGTAAACGAGCCCATCAGCACCGATGACATAACTGGCTGTGGCCATGTTCACCCCGATCATTCCGGCCACGTCTGCCGAAAGCAAATACGTTGCCGGATCGTTGACTGTCGGATCATAGCTTGCCACGTCCGGTTTGGACGTGACTGTAATCCGGGGCGCGCCGGCGCCGCAGTCGCTTTCACCCTCACCTTCGCCTTCCCCGCCAAACGACAAGGGGTTGGAAAAAGTGGTGACAAAATCGCTGCCGGACTTTGGCTCGAGCCGAATCACTGCCATCCGCACAAAGTCCTTCTTGAACGAGATTTTGACTTTGGCTTCTTCATCATCGGCCTGAACGAGATCATACCAGCCATCAATTACCTGGCCAATCCCGTGGGCCGCAGTCAGCAACCCTAAGGCCACCAACTGCTCGTGACTGAACGACTTTTCGCTTTCCGACGCTGCGCTCCGCGGTCCAAACAATTGAACCGGAACCGGCACATTCGGGAATTCTTCGCTTACGTAAACGTAGAATTCCCCAAATGCCTTCTGAAGGCAGAAGTTCTTCGCCGTCAGGATAATCTGTCCTTCCGGCGGGTAAAGCACGACCTGGGGATCATCGACGACCCCCATGTCAGTCAGGGCATACGTGCCCAGGTAGTTGCCGGATTCGCTATACCGGCCAACCGTAAACTCCGGACTCGGCGGGGTATTGGGACAACCTGCGCCCAAAAACACCACCGCCAACAGCAACATCACACTCAGAGCTCTCTTCATCTTGTTACCCTCGACTTTCTCCAACCCTCAAGGTCAGAAGTTGTGAAACGCATCTACGTTGTTGGAATACTCAAAACAACCGATTTTGGTGTCGGTTACACCTCCTTTCCTTTTTGGCCTACTTCCTTTTCTCTTTCTCTGCCTTTATCCTCCTTATCCTTATCCTTTCAAGGCTCTCAACAAAGCCATTGTCAAAGACCCGCTTGGTATGCTATTTTTAGCAGATTTTTTGATTTTTGTCAATAGTCAAATTTCTTAAAATTTAAAAAAATCTCCGGGTTAGGGAGATTTTGGAAAAAATTGACAATTATTTTTTTAAACTTGAATTTTTGAGAAAAGATAACTGCCAATCCCCAATAAAACCAAAGTGATTAAACTTAAAATAAAAAAGTCATTAAGCAAACCAAGATGAGCACCTTGAATCAAAGCTCCGCGCAAACCATCAACGCCATAAACCAAAGGATTAATACTCATGGCAGTAACGATTGGCTGGGGAAAACTTTCCAATGGAAAAATCGCCCCAGATAGAAAAAATATTGGCATGATTAAAAAATTCATAATAATCGGAAACGCTTGCATATCCTGAAGCTGCGTCGCAATCGCCGTGCCTAAAGCGGTAAAAACCAAAGAAATTAAAATCATAAAAACTAAAGCTAAAGGTAACAAGGCCAAACTAACCGGCCGAAAGCCAACCACTAAAGTCAGCAAAAAAACAAATATTCCTTGAATGGTTGCCACCGTGGCGCCGCCCAAAGTTCGGCCAATCATGATTTCAAACCGCGAAGCCGGAGCAACTAAAGTTTCTTTTAAAAAACCAAACTGCCGGTCCCAAATAATTTCAATCCCCATAAAAATTGCCGTAAAAATAATTGCCATCGCAATCACACCCGGGCCGATAAACTGCAGATAGCTTCCCTGGCCGGCTTTTTGATAAATCGGACCAAAACCAAAACCAAGTGCTAGTAAAAATAAAAGCGGTTGGCCCAAAGAGCCGATCATTCTGGCTTTTGACCGAAAATATCTTTTGATTTGTCTTAACCACAGAATATAAATAGTATTCATAAATTTATCGTCGCCAAATTTTATTATGCGCCCGCATTCGATCAGACGCATTCGCTTCGTCAGCCCTGATGGTTTTTCCCGTCAAGGCCAAAAAAGCGTCTTCCAATGATTTAGTCTGAGTTTTTTGCTTAAGCTCATTTGACGTGCCTGATGAAATGATTTTTCCGTGATCAATAATTGCCACTTGGTTGGCGGCTTTTTCGGCTTCTTCCATGTAATGTGTGGTAAAAAATACCGTCATCCCCTCTTTTTGATTTAAATCTTTAATATAATTCCAAATATGATTTCTGGTTTGCGGATCCAAACCTAAAGTCGGTTCATCCAAAAATAAAATGGTTGGATGATGAATCAAACCTCGGGCAATTTCCAGCCGCCGTTTCATGCCGCCGGAATAATTTTTGACCAATTCGTCTTTTCGATCCCAAAGCTCGACAAATCTCAGCATTTCTTCAATTCGCGCGCGCCGAATTTTTTTGGGTACACTGTAAAGTACGCCGTGAAATTCCATATTTTCCCAAGTCGTCAGCTCTTCATCTAAACTTGGATCCTGAAAAACAATCCCAAAAGAATGCCTGACATCGTTTTGATTTTTCTGCGGGTCAAAACCGTTAATTAAAATATTGCCGCCACTTGGCTGCAAAAGTGTAGTTAGCATTTTAATCGTAGTGGTTTTGCCGGCGCCATTTGGCCCCAAAAAAGCAAAAATATCCCCTTTTTTAACCTCAAAGGAGACATTGTCAACTGCGGTAAAATCACCAAACTTTTTGACTAAATTTTTAACTTCAATCATTTATTTTGAATTATGGTTGGTTTCTAATTTTTTTAGCAAAGTTTTATAATCTTTAGTGGTTAAATGCCAGCCACCGGGTCGCAACGGATGATCCAAATCGTCAGCCACCACATAAATTATATAAGACAAAAGCGCGATGCTGGCAGTAAACAAATAATGAATCTCAATTTTTTTAATCACAATAAACGGTGAAAGCACAATCATTAAAACCGTCGCATAGCGAAAAGCTTGTCTTAAAATTTGCGGCATATGAACTACGCTATAGCGCATTCTTTTGGTCCGATTGCGAGTCAAATTGGAAAAAAGTTTGAACGAAGTGGAAACTAAATACTGGTTTGAATTGGTGACATTGATTTCACTGATGGCCGAGTTAATCACAATCAAAGCATTCTCCAATTCTTGACTAATCTGGCCGGCTTCGGTTTTTTTCCAGCCTTCACTGACTAAAACTTTTAAATAATCAATTATGGCTTGTCTGATTTTCGTTTTATTAATTTCCGGTAAATTCGCCGTCCAAAGCCACAATTCATTTAAAGCCTGAACTTCACTTTTGACTGCATCTTCCAAATTACTCCATTGGGTCCATTCTTTTTGAATAATAAAAGCAGAAATTATGCCAAAAATTGAACCAATTGTGGCATAAAGCCAAGGAATCCCGCCCAAATCAGCCAAAAGCAGCCGCAGATTATAATAGCTGCTGGTCCGAAAAAAATAAAATACCGCCGTGTAAAGAACAATAAAGACAACAATTTTGAAAGTTACCTTTAAATTTTTTAATTTGATAAACATAAAATTATAACTTGAATAATTTATTCCTCCTTTATTATACCCCGCCAAAGGCGGGCAGGCAAAAAATCACCGGCTTGCCATTTACTACTTAAGCCCCAAAATCCATTTAAATCTTTCAAAATCGCTGGTGACAAAATAACCTTTTAGACTATACAGACCTTTGAGCGTTTGCGTTCTGCCATTAACAATGTCTCTAGCCGATAAGTAACCGGCCTGCTTGAGCATCTCGGTGGTGGTTGAATTTTTACTGCCAAACGGATAGGAAAAAGCAACAACTTTAATCCCCAATTCTTGCTCCAGTTTTTCTTTACTGCCAATTATTTCAATTTTTAATTTTTCAATATCATTTTCTTTAGCTAAATATTGATGATAGCGAGTATGTGAACCAATCTCCATTCCTTTTGCCACCAAATCTTTAAGCTGCGGCCAAGTCATATAATTTTTACTGATACCAATCGCGTTGGTAAAAATATAAAAAGTGGCCGTAAAACCGTATTTTTCCAAAAGCGGCAAAGCGTTTAGATATTGGCTGGGCAAACCATCATCAAAAGTAATTATGACCGGATTTTTTGGCAGCAAATAATCCCCGGCAAAAGCCTCGGCTAAATTTTTAGTACTAACCGCTTGAAAGTTATTTTCTTTTAAATATTTAAGTTGCTGCTCAAATTCGGCTGGCGTGACATAAAAAGTCCGGCTCTGGCTGTTTTTTGGCGGTAAATCAGAATCAATGTGGTGATAAATTAAAATCGGCACCACCAAACTTTCCGGTCTTATTTTTTCAACAATTTTTTGGTCAGTTTGGACTTTTTTAAATTTTAAATCAGGTGCTACTTTTATTAAAAAAAATAAGTCACCAAAAACCAGAAGAATAATTAACCCGACAATGATTTTTCTTTTCATAAAACCATTATACCAGAAAAACTTTAAAATTTACAGCTAATTTTAGTTAATTTTTTAAACCAAAAACCGCCCTTGGGCGGCTTTGGCTAAAAATTATTCTATTTAAGTTCAATACTTTTGATCACCACGTCAGTTGTCGGTCGATCCTGGCTGTCGGTTTTGGAATTTTCAATTTTATCAACTACATCCATGCCGGCAATGACTTTGCCAAAATTAGTGTGCTTACCGTCCAACCATGGCGTCTCGTCCAAAGTAACAATAAAAAACTGACTACCATTGGTGTCCGGGCCGGAATTGGCCATAGCTAAAGAGCCTCGGACTAATTTATGACTGTTAATTTCATCGGCAAACTGATAATTTGGCCCACCGGTTCCCCAACGACTTTTTAAAGAATCGTCTTTGGATAATGGATCGCCGCCCTGAATCATGAAATCTTTAATTACTCGATGAAATTTAGTGTTGTCATAAAAACCACTGCCGGCTAATTTAATAAAATTGGCCACGGTTTTTGGCGCATCCTGAGTGTAAAATTCAATGGTGATATCGCCTAAATTGGTTTTTAAAATCGCTTGATTGGCGCTGACTGGAATTTCGGCCGTTGCTTGGTTAGTTTGAGTTGAAGGCATAATTTCATTTTGATTAACTGCCTGATTTTGATTTGAGGCAGACTGATTAATATTAGTTTCTGAATTAACCTTTGAATTGCTATCTGTGACGTTTGACTGGCAGCCGGCTAAAGCCAAGCCAATCACTGCCAAAAAAATTATTCTTTTCATAGTTTTAATCATTATTAAGTTTTATTGTATTTTTTATTATAACAAAAAGTCAAATTTTAACCAAATTATAATTTTACCAACGGAATAAAACCAAAAGGAACCAGCATCTCTTTATCAGTCGCACCGCCGTGAATACCCAAGTGTTTAAAAGTTTGTCCCGGCACGTGCAGATACCAAACCAAATAATTTTTTTTAGGCAAAATTAAAATATTACCGATTCGGCGGTTAAACCTTTCAGTTGGTTTTTTTAAGCCAAACCAATTGGTTTTTTTCATTAAATCAATTTCAAAAATATCAGCTTTATCGCCCAATCGTTTTTTTAATAGCTTGACTGTTTCTTTTATTTTGCCCGGTCCAACGTGCAAAAAAACATCTCTTGGACTGCCACTGGGTAAAATCATTTTACCGTTTTTACTTTTGGCTAAATTTTTAATAATTTCTGGAAAATTATTGAGGTAAATTGTTTTTTTCGGATTAACTTTAACTTGGCCGTGATCGGCACAAATAATGACCAAAGTGTCCGAAAACAATTCAGTCTTTATTTTATCAATAAATTCAGTTTGCAATTTACTAAAAAATTCCCGCAACGCTTTTTGGTGCTGCGTGCTATTTGGTCCGTGATGGTGCTGGGCGCTGTCAACATTACCCCAATAAACGGAAAAATAAGCTTGGCTTTTTTCTTTTTTCAGTAATATCCTAAGCTTTTTCATTAAATCATCAAGATCAGAAAAACCGACTGCCTGGCTGCCTTTGGTAACTGACCGGGTGTAAGTTGAATTGATATAACTTTTGTTCAAAAAAGCAAATGATTCAACCCCTTTATTTTTCAGTTGTTCAAACACGGTTTTACCATCATAAAGCATTTTGGTTTGCCCACCGAATTTAAGCATTGTATCAAGGCCTGAAGTTTTTACCGGCCGAAACGGCAAGGTTTCAATGATCTGATCAAATTCTTCAAAATATACCGCCCACTCCGGCAAACCATGTTCC
>JBAYJS010000044.1:0-8582 GCA_041664985.1 Candidatus Buchananbacteria bacterium
AAAAATGTGTTTGATCGCTATTGATATCAGTAACCGCGGCTTACTCAGACGAGTCGGCGTTCGCGGTCAAATTATTGATAATTTTTTCAAATCAAAATTTGTTGAATGGAAAAGCGTTCATACTCTAGCCGATAAACTCAGGCTTTCCACCGGCGCCAAAGAAGTTGTTAAGCTCCATCCGGCCGATTTGGCCAATATCATGGAAAAAATGAATATTAACCAAGCCACCAGCTGGCTGCAATCACTTGATCAATCAACAGCCGCCAGAGTTTTGGAAGAAATTCAACCGGATATTAAAAAAATATTGGTTAAAAGTTTGGGTCCGGAACGAGCCGCCGCTTTGATTGCTAAAATGTCAGTTGATGAATTGGTTGATATCATCCAACTTTTGCCCAGTAGCGAATCAAAAGAGATTATCAGTAAATTGCCGCAAGATAATAACACTCAAACGGTTAAAAATATCCTAAAATATGATGAGGATACGGCCGGCGGTTTAATGACCACTGAATTTATTTCAGCTGATTTAAATATAACCGTTGAACAAATTATTAATCAAGTCAAACAAAATTCCGCCAAATATCATTCAATCCATTATATTTATATAATTGATAAAAATCAAAAATTTGTCGGAGTGGTTTCTTTAAGAACTTTGATTATTTCCGAAAAAAGCCAAAAAATGCAGCAGTTGGTTAAAAAAAGAACGGCACCAACGGCGGCAGCCGATCAGGACATAAAATCTTTGGCTAATTTGATGACTAAATACAATCTGTGGTCAGTTGCCGTATTGGACGCTGACCAAAAATTAGTCGGCGTCGTAACGGTTGATGATGTTATGAGACGATTAATGCCTGATGCTTAGCCCAAAAGCTATGAAAAAATTTCTAAAAAACAAAAAAATACTTTGGTGGCCAAAAATTTTGTTTTTTTTAAGCGTGATCGGACCGGGCATTATTGCTGCCAACGCCGACAATGATGCCGGTGGCATCAGTACCTATTCGGTTGCCGGCGCTCATTTTGGCACCCGAATGCTTTGGGTTTTATTTTTGATTACTTTTTCTTTAGCCATTACCCAGGAGATGGGCGTTCGAATCGGTATTGTCACCCGCCAGGGTTTAGGCGGGGTAATTCGGGAAAACTTTGGCATTCGCTGGACGGTTTTTGCCATGTTAACCATGCTCGTTGCCAACCTTGGTACCGTCACGGCCGAATTTGCCGGCATTGCTTCATCATTTGAAATTTTTGGTATCAATAAATACATGGTCGTGCCAATTGCCGCTTTTATTGTTTGGTTGATTTTATACAAAGGCTCTTTTAAAACCACCCAAAAAATATTTTTAATCTTTTCGGCGTTTTATATTGTTTATATCATCAACGGTTTTGTGATTAAACCCGATTTCGGTCACGCCCTAACCAGCTTAGTGACGCCAACAATTGAATGGACCACTCCGTTTTTAATCACCATGATTGCTTTGATTGGTACAACTATCACACCCTGGGGCCAATTTTTTATTCAGTCTTATGTTGTTGACAAAGGCCTAGACATTAAACATTATCGAATTGAAAAGGCTGAAGTTTATGCCGGCGCTTTTATTACCAATATCGTCAGCTTTTTTATTATCATTTGTACCGCCGCAACTTTATATGCGAGCGGTATTGATATTACCAGTGCCAAAGATGCGGCTATTGCTCTGGAACCGCTGGCCGGAAATTTCGCCCAAGCCCTTTTTGCTTTTGGGCTATTTTCCGCTTCAATGCTTGGCGCTTTTATTTTACCAACCGCCACGGCTTATGCCATTTGTGAGGCTTTTGGCTGGGAATATGGTTTTAATACCACCTGGGAAACCGGCAAAGCTTTCTACAGCATTATTCTGATCTCCATTATTTTGCCAATTTTAATTGTTCTAATTCCCAATATTCCTTTGATTCCAATTATGATTGCTTCTCAGGATATTAATGGTATTTTATTGCCAATCATTTTAATTTTTGTCATGAAAATTATTAACAATAAAGACATTATGGGTGAATATACTAATAAATTGATTGGCAATATTATTGGTTGGATTACTATTATTGGTATTATCGCCGCCACGGTTATTTTAGTTGGCACTTCATTTTTGGGACTTAACGGCTAAAACCTTATGCCACAACCGATTTTACAATTTGTCTCCCAGCTTTTGCTGACAGTCTTGATTCAATGCCTTGCCATATTTGGCATTTTTTTTATTTTAGGTTTTATTCTTTGCCAGCTGGCCAAACAAACCCAGCTTAATTATTACAGAAGCGTTGGTTGGAAAGGAATTTTATGGACCGGTTGGCTAGGTACACCAATTCATGAATTCAGTCATTTATTTTTTGCTTTGGTTTTTTTTCACCGCATCGATAAAGTTGAAATTTTTAAACCTAACCAACAAACCGGCCAGTTGGGCGAAGTGGCTCATTCCTACAATAAAAACAGTTTTTACCAAAATCTGGGCAATTTTTTTATTGGCGCCGGCCCGATGATTTCTGGCTGCATTATATTGGTGGTTTTGCTATATTATCTTTTCCCCAATGGTTCAGAAATTTATAATTCTTTAATAAATAATCAAGCAACCGTTGTTAATATTTTTAAATCCGCCCTGGCAATTGTAATTGAAATTTTTAAAACTCAAAATTTCAATTATCTAAATTTTTGGCTTTTTTTATATGTTTCCTTTTGCATTGCTTCTCACTTAGCCCCAAGCTGGCCTGATTTAAAATTAATGCTCAGGGGTTTTGCTTTAATTGTGACCATTTTAATTTTTATTAATTACTTTGCCCTGGTTTTGAATTTAAATTTTACTGATTATATTTTGGGTCTTTCAAATAATTTAAATTTACTGGTAGCTATATTCACTTACGCCATCGTGATTTCTTTTGCTCACTACCTAATATCCGCTGCAATTTTAATTCCAATTGCAAAATTAAAAAAATAATCTAAATCAAAATAATACATGTAGAGACGCACAATTGTGCGTCTCTAACGGTTTTTGATATTTCAATTTAGATTATTTTATTTGTCCGGTTCACTGTGAACTACCACCCGGGCAATTTCAGAAATTTTTTCTTTGGCCAAATATTCAATTCGACTGGCAATGTCATGAGCAGTTTCCAAAGAGGTTTTGCCATCAAGGCAGCAGTGGACCGTAATGAATAATTTACTACCCACTTTTTTAATTTGAATTTCGTGAATATTTTTAAGCTCGGCAATTTTTTTACCAATTTGCGAAAAAACTTGATTAACTTCTTTTTCGGTTTTATCATCAACCGGCAAACTAACCAGGGTTTTAATATCAGCTGGTTCAATGTGAGTATTAATAATAACATCTTCACTTAATTCCATTTTGATTTCATCTTCCAAAACCGAGGATAAATCATGAGCCTGTTTCAAAGAAAATTCGTGATTTAATTCCAGGTCAAAACTAATGTCGGTTTTGCCGTTTAAAATATGCACGGAAATGTCATGGACAAAAACATCATGTTTGGCAGCAACCAGCTGGACTTTTTCCACCACCGTTTCGCTATCAAGCGCTTTGGCCTGAGTGCTGACCAAAATATCGGCTTCAGCAAAATTTTCTTTAATTGTGGCGCAAACATTTTTAATAATCTGGTCAACTTTAATTTGCGGCAGTTTGCGGTTGATATTTATCAACATATCAATAAATAACGAAGCACCGGCCGGCCGCACTCGCAATTTTTCAATATTCAAAACCCCATCAACTTGTTCAACCAGCTCATAAATTCTTTCGGTTGTGCCTTGAGGCGCTGTATCAATTAAAACATCAATGGTTCGTTTGCCTAATCGGTAGCCGGCAACCAAAACAAAAATTGCGACAATCAAAGCGGCAATCGCATCAGCGCCATTGAGGCCAAAAGCAACAAAACCCAAACCAATTAAAACCACTCCCGAGCTCCAAATATCAGAGCTAAAATGCAAAGCATCCGCTTCCAAAGCTTGGGATTTGGTTTCTTTGGCCACTTTATAAAGCGCCCGGGAACGCGAGATATCAATTAAAATTGAAATGATAATAACGGCAAAAGCATACCAAGTCGCCTCAACTTCCACTGATTTAAAAATTAATCTTTTAACCGCTTCAAAAATAATCCAAGCGCTGGTTAAAAAAAGCAAGCCGGTTTCAATTAACGCCGAAACACTTTCGGCTTTACCGTGGCCAAAAGGATGTTTTGAATCGGCCGGTTTGTCCGAGACTCTGACGGTAAAATAAGTCAAAATGGCAGCACCCAAATCAAGCAACGAATGCGCCGCTTCAGAAAGTATACCCATACTGCCGGTTAACAAACCAACGACTAATTTGCCCAAAGTCAAAACCAAGCTGGCAAAAACCGAGCTTAAAGCGACTGATTGTTTTTTTTGGTTTGACATAATTTCTGATATTATAGCACAAGTAAACCTCAAATAAAACAAGCAAGGCATCTTTGCCTTGCCGGTTTTAATAACAATGAAACTAGAAATTTTATTTTTTAAATTTCTTCAAAATTAACTAGGCGCGGAATTAATTTAATGGTTGGAATACTTAAAAGACTGATTATCATTTTAATTAAAATGTTGGCTACAATAATTTGCAAAACCGTGTTTAGCGGCAAAACACCCAAAAAGGCAATGGAACAAAAAACAAAGCTATCAATAATTAAACTGACAAAATTGGAAAAAAATACCGCCGCCAAATCATTAAGCCTTTTGTAAACAAAACTGAAAATTTCTGTATCTATCAATTCGGAGATAACTTGAGAAATTATACTGGCAAAAATAATTCGGCCGACCGGCAATAAAATTACTTCATAGGCTTTTTGGTATTGCCAGGTCGGATCGGGCGCCATTTTTCCAACCAGCCAAAACAAACCAAACATCACTGCATTTAAAAGCGCCCCGATAATTACCACCTGCCTGGCATTTTTTTTGCCCCAAGTTTTATGAACAAAATCCCGCAAGGTAAAAGTCAACGGATAAATTACCGTGCCACCGTCCACTGCCCAATTGACAATTGGCAAAATCGCAATTTTAGTCGATAAAATATTGGCAAACAATTCAAAAGCAACATACAGCGAACTGCTCAGTAAAGCAATATTAAGTTTAAAGTAATTTTTCATGATTAATTTGTTAAATTTCTAATTATTTCCAATCTGCTTTCCATTGGCTGATTCATATCCATTTCAAAATAATCAATATTTAATCTATCCGCTAACTCAATATGATTTTGAGGAAAAATCCGTTTAAATTTTTCTTCTAAATCTTGAGGGTGAATTATTCTTTTATTATCAACCAAAGCTCTTTGTATTATTCTATCAATACAAATTTTTTTATCAATACTACAAAAAATTATCCTTACTGAATATTTGTTAATTAAATCTGCTAGGCTTGTCAGATTTAATTCTGAGTGATTGGTTCCAAGTTCTAAAATAATATTTTTATCCTTTTTTTTAATATCTGAATACATTTCTTGGTATGCCTGCAATGAATTTTTGGGGTCCACGTGTCCGGTTTTGTCTTTATATTTTTTAATATAATCAAAAATATCAACAAACTCAAAATCAGAATTAGCTTCAATAAATTTTTCAATCAAAGTCGATTTGCCGCAAGCCGGCATCCCGCATAAAACAACTAATCGAGCCATAAATCTATTTTTTCTTCCCAATTTTTTTTACCATTTTAGCACCGGCTAATATGCCAACTACACTAGCCACACCAACAATAATTTCTTTGCGGGTTTTGTCGTCCAGCTTGTCGTATTTCTTTTTAGCAGTTTTTAAACCGCTCATTAGATCATTACCTAATTTGCTTAATTCTTGTTCCCAGTTTGAACAGCAAGGTTTTTGGGTAGTGGTTTTTTTAGTTTTGACTGATTTTTTTGCCATAAATTTTTAAATTAAAATTCGTAAATTTTATTAAACTCAGGAATTACCGGCGACAAATTTAATTTTTTTTCAATGTCATCAGCCAAAGCCAGGTTTGATTCCTTTTCACCGTGGATAACAAAAATTTTACCGGGTTTTGGTTGGATAATTTTTTGTAACCAGGCCATTAATTTTGGATGATCCGCGTGGGAAGAATAACCGCCAATGGCTGAAACTTTGGCTTTGACTTTAATCTTTTGGCCGTCAATAATTACGGTTTTAGCACCATCCAAAAGCTCTCGGCCCAAAGACCCCGGCGCCTGATAAGCAATAATTAGAACGTGGCTTTTAGGATCAGTCAGATTTAATTTTAAATGATGAGGCATTCGGCCGCCGGTACACATGCCCGAACCGGCCAAAATAATTTTTGGATTGGGTGTAGTATTAATAGCCTTTGATTCCAAAACCGAGGGCGTATATTTTAAACCAGGAAAATTAAAAAGGTCGTCGCCTCTCATAATCCAATCTTTTGATTCTTGATCATACATATCAACATATTTTTTGTAAACGGCTGTGGCTTTAATCGCCAAAGGACTGTCAACAAATATTGGTAAATCAGGAATTTGATTGGCTTCTTGCAACTGATGAATTTCGTACAAAACTTCCTGCGTTCTTTCCAGAGCAAAGGCCGGAATCATCAAAACGCCGCCTTGGCCGACTGACTCGATGATTGCTTGGCGCAAAAGTTGTTGTCTTTCTTCTTTTTGTTCATGGATTCGGCCGGCATAGGTTGACTCGATAAAAACCAAGTCAGCACCATCGATAAATTCCGTATCTTTGACAATCGGCGCCGGCGGATTGCCCAAATCACCGGAAAACACCAATTTCTTTTCTTGACCGTTTTCTTTGATAAAAACTTCAAAAATGGCCGAGCCTAAAATATGGCCGGCATCACGAATTTTAATTTTTATTTCTGGCGTAATTTCTTTTTCCTGTTCATATGGCCAGGGCGAAAAAAGAGGCAAAATTTCATTAACATCTTGCTCCAAATAAATCGGCTGAGTTTGATTTCTTTGCGCTTCAAGCAAAATGACATGGGCCGAATCCAAAAGAATGATTTCGGCAAAATCCGCCGTCGCCGGCGTACAATAAATCTGGCCACCAAAACCTTCTTTGCCCAGTTTTGGCAATCGGCCGCAATGATCTAAATGAGCGTGAGTCAATAAAACAAAATCAACCTGTTTAGGATTAAAAGAAAATTTTTCCAAATTATGCTGGGAAGCAAATTGTTCACCCTGAAACATCCCACAATCAACCAAAAATTTTGATTTTTCAGTCTCAATTAAAATGCAGGAACCGGTCACGTCTTGGCAAGCGCCATGAAAAGAAATTTTCATATTTAATTTTTTAAATTAATTATTTCTTTAGCCGCTTGCAAAAAAGCCAAGTCCCTGGCATTGATAATTCTGCCTTCGTAAATTTCTGGCTGGTCGGATTTAATCAGTTTGATTGCCTGATCAATTTCTACCCAAATCAATTTGAATTCGTCAAACAATTCTTCATCGGTAAATTCCGGCTCCATTTTTTTACCCACCAGTTTTGCCAGATAGCAAAAAGACTCTTGTTTTAATTTCCACTGATCTTTGTATTCTAGAATTGATCCAACTTCGCCAATAACTTCAATTTCACAACCGGCTTCTTCTTTACATTCGCGCGCCAAAGCCTGCATTTCATCTTCACCGGCTTCAATGCCGCCGCCGGGCAATTTATGGTAACAATGTTTTTTGACATCCATTAAAGCAATTTTATTTTCCGAATCAAAAATTACTGCTCTGACAGCTTGGCGAAAACGAAAATCTTTGGTTTGCTCTGGTGTAATATTATTAAGATTGACTACCGTTAATTGCTTCATAACAATTTTAAAATTTATTCAAATAATCAAATACCAATTTAAAATCAGCCAAGTCGGGCGCCCAAATTTCCGGTTCGCTTTTTAATTTTTCAATAATTTCTTTGGCAAAAAGCCATTTAATTTCAGAAACTTCATTGTCAGAAAAATTCAAATTTTTCTCATCACCCAAAAAATTAAAAAAATATATTTTGCCAAATTCATTATTATTGTGTTCGGATTTTTTTACAATCGGTCCCAAAATAAAATCGCTTAATTTTAAATCCAAACCGACCTCTTCTTTGATTTCACTCAAAGCCGCGTCGTCATAACTTTCACCGCTTTTTAAATGGCCGCCAAAACGAGTATCCCATTTGTTTGGGCTGTGATCTTTATGCTTAGCCCGCAAATGAACCAAAAATTGAATTTGGTTATCAATTTTTCTAAAAAGATAAACATGCGCCGTTTGGTGCCAGTCGCCGAAAGTATGGACTTGTGACCTTAACCTTTTTTGGCCGGTTGGCTGGTTATTTTCGTCAACGATATCTAAATATTCATGGTTTGGTATACCTTATTATAATAACAAAAACTACCCCACTTACCAAATCAATCAACCAAAGCAAAAACCGCCAAACGGCGGCTTGCTGGTATGATTGGCAAATTTTAAGTTTTGGGGAATTGTTTACCACGATGGACAAAATTAATCTCTAACTCCGGCAAATCAAACATGTTCTTAAAATAATTAGTGACAATTTCCCGATCGAAATCTTTACAAGAATAAATGTCGAAACTGACAAAACCTTTACTGGGGAAAGTGTGAACG
>JBAYJS010000045.1:0-8581 GCA_041664985.1 Candidatus Buchananbacteria bacterium
AATAGCCGGATCGCTCACCAGCAAATAAAGCAGCTGCCAAATGTCACTTTTGACAATATCGGCTTTAAATTCACTGGCAAAGAAAAAGGAAAAGCCGATTGAAATCAAAAAGAGAAAACCAAAAGCCGCCAGTCTGATTTTAATTTTCACTAGCGCTTTGGCTTCAATTTTAATCTGAAGCATAATTTTGTCCAAAAGGTCTTTGGCCGGCTCTTTTGGCTCTAAATAGCTAAAAATTTTTTCAAAATTCATAGACATAATAGTCCTTATTTATTAATACGATTATAATCATCGTTTTGGTGCAGCAGGTTGGTTTTAAGCAAAATTAAGGCCCGACGATGCCGGCTTTTGACGGTATTGATTGGTTCGGCCAAAGCTTCCGAGATTTCCCGGAAATTAAGTTGCTCTTTGTAGTAAAGCGACAAAACTACCCGATAATTTGCTGGCAATTGCTCCAAAGCGCTGCTGACAAAATCCGCTACATCTTTTTGCGCAAAAATTTCATCAGGCATTGGCTCGGGATCCGCCAGAGTTTCCAAAAGAACATTATCCCCTTTTTCATCTTCAAACGCCGAAAAAGGAATATTTTTTTTCTTTTTTAAAAAATCCAAACAAGTATTTTTGGCAATCGTCAAAACCCAGACTTTAAAATTTTTGCTGGTATCAAATTTTTTTAAATTCCGCCAAACTTTGATAAAGACTTCCTGGGTCACGTCCTGAGCATCGGCATAATTACCTAAATAGTAAAAAGAAAAATTATAAACAATTTTTAAATATTGGGAAAATAAAAATCTCAACGATTCTTCGTCGCCTGATTTTAAATATTTTTTTATTAACAAATCGTCTGTAATTGAATCAGCCATAAAATTGTATTTAAATCTTCCCATTTTATGACCTTATTTGTCAAACCAGGATTGACAAAATGCAAAAAAAATATTAATATCCCTGCAGGAAATGAGGCAATGGCGCCTCAAAAATCAGCGAAAGGAAGGGGAAACGAAATGAACCGGTTGATATTAGTAGTACTGATATGCTGTTGCTGTTTGGCGCTTGAACCGCTGGCCTGGGCGGGAGGCAATATCCTGCCGGGCGGCACAATCGGAGGGGCGGCGTCTTTGGGACGCGGTGGAGCCAGCAATGCTGTTGTCGGCGATGGCAGCGCGTTTTATCATAACGTGGCCAATATTGCCGGCACGCAATTTCTGGAATTTGACCTGAGCACTTTGGTATCGAGATCATGGTACCAGGGATCGGACTGTCCTGACGGCCAAAATTCCGAGCTTGGCTTGTCGCCGGTGCCACTGATGGCGTTAACCAACCGACTGGGTCCCAACTGGACGATTGGAACAGCCATTTACGGCAGCGACGGCATCGGCGTACAACACAAAAAAGGGCCATACAGAAAAAGCCTGCTGACTTCGGTAAATTTCACTACGGCAATCGCCTACAACAACGACGACAACACGTTTTCGGCAGGTTTTGGCGCCGATGTGGTATACGGCCAGCTCTCTTGCCGCGGGATCTTTGACCAGCTGGGAATTGCCGTGACGCCAGTTGATGTCACCAACGATTTGGACGGCATCGGCTACGGCTGGCGCTTGGGCGTTCGCCAGGAATTCACCGAATGGTTAACAGCCAGCCTCAGCTACAGTCCGCCCCGAAAACTTAAGCTGCGGGGCAGTAGCGACATCGCTCTTTTTGACCTTGAACTCGGCCGACTGAAAGCCGAAACCGAGATCAATTTTCCGGGCAAGCTCGGATTAGGCCTGCTCCTCAAACCGGCAGAGACGGTGCGAGTGTCAGTTGACGCTGATCTGAACCTTTACGATCTGGAAAAGATCAATCTCGACTTCGGACTTTTCCAACTCGCCCAAATCACCGAATGGAAAAGCAATCCTTCGGTAAAAGTCGGCGTCGAAAAGGATTTCAATGCCAACTGGACCGGTCGCGCCGGCGCGGGAATCCTATGGCCGGCTATCCCGATCGAGCATCGCACCAGGACCATTCCCGACGGCCTGGGCTTTCATGGCGCGTTGGGCGGCACTTGGACCAATGACGCCAAAGACTTTGCCATTGACTTTGCCGTTGGCGTCAGCGGCGCAGACGGCGAGGTTATCTCACCAATGGGTGAGGGCCAAACCAAAAACCGAATCGGCTATGCGGCAATAGCGGCCAGATGGTTATTCTGACCGCAAAATCAACCGATCAAGGAGGACTTTACACTGAAGACAGAAAAAACCTGTCTTCTTTTTTTATTTATTTAAAACCGTAAAAAATTTTTCCAAAAATCATATAATTCCTTAGTCGCTGTCAAATCACCGGTATTGTATTTGGCAATCTCAATAAATTTCTTTTCAAAAAACAATCGGTTAACATCATCACCGGTAATCCCCTGGGCTTTGGGACTGTCAACACCAAAAACCCGGCTCCACAAATGCAAATTACCCTTTTTTCTAACCGCGCCGTAAAAATTCAATTCATCAAGCAAATCAACATGTTTGGCATTGGTTTTTTGGCTGCCCAAATAGCGGTTTGACATTAAATTTTTGCTAGGTCTGATTTTGTGTTTAGCCGAGCGAATCATCAAAAACGGAATATCAAAACTTTTGCCGTTAAAAGTGACAAACTCATTATAGCGCAAAACTCCCTGCCAAAATTTTTTCAGCATTTCCGGTTCGGATAGACACTCAAATTCAAAATTACCTTCTTTAAAATTTTTTATTTTTTGCCCGGGCGCTTGGAAATAAACTTTGCCTTTGTTTTTGGTAACGTCCAAAACGCCGATAACCACAATTTGTCCGGTTAACGGCGAAAAGCCCAAACCGTCTTTAAGTTCACTTAAAGCCGCTTCGTATTCGGCTTTGGTTTTGGCTTCTTTTTTAAGCCACCAGCTCAAAGCGTCTTTGGTTGGTTGGTCAAATAAAGCAAAATCCTCCCCCACGGTTTCGATGTCGATAATTAGTGTAGACATAATTTTTGTCTAATAATTAAATTTATTATGATAGCATTAAATCCAGTCTAAATTTCAAATTACAAAGTTCAAATATCAAATAAATGAAAAAGATTCAAAGGCCAAATTATCATTCCTTGGATTTTGGCTTAATGATTGAAGAAAATATTAGAGTTAATTCCTGCGCCTCCTGCCAAAGCTTCAAACATTCCTGCCGTTTATCCAGATTGGCTTTGGCAATCATCCTCAACCAATGCTTTGTTTCCTTGGCCTCTTTTTTACAAATGGCAATTTTATGTCTAAAGTCTTTTTTTGATTCGGCACCATCAGCTTCCATATAATTCGCGCCAACACTTGTTGCAGATCGAACCAACTGGCCAGTCAAAACATAGTTAATCTGGTTTTTCTCAATAGTTTTAATAAAATCAATAACCGCCTCACCAAACCGAGCCGTTCTTTCTTCAAGGTCATAGACTTTAATATTTGGATTTTGGATTTCATTTGGCATTTGATTTTTGACATTTGTCATTAATTGTTTGTTAAATAAAAAACGCCCCAAAATGGCGCGCTATGTTGAATCGTTAATTTTATATTACTATCTTAGCCAAAAATAATTTTTTAGTCAAATTAAAAAAATGTCATCCTGAATTTATTTCAGGATCCAATTATGGTTTGCCTAAAACTTCTCCAAATACAAATGCTTTTTCAAAGTATAAATCAATTCCTCGTTTTGTTCGCGCTGATCTTTTTTTGATTCACTGTTATAAAGCCATTCCAAATACCCCGAGTCCATTTGATTAATTTCCTCAAAAGTTTTACCACGATATTTGCCAAACGAAATTTTATTCAGCAAAACCGGCGTTTTGGTCAGGTCAATCATTTTGCTAAAAATTTCATCATCCGAATTTAAATTAAGTTTGGTTTTGACCAGCTCTTTTAAATGCTCAAATAATTTTTCCAAAATCAAAATATCGCCCAAAGCATCATGCGCCGTTGCCTGCAAAATATCTAAATTCAAAAAGTACCGCAAATACTGCAAATCATACCGCTCACTATTGATCAAATGTTTGGTCACGCGCAAAGTATCAATATATTGGTTAACTTCCACGCCTTCGTTTTTCAAAATGCCAATATCAAACAAAGCATTATGCGCCACCAAAATACTGTCGGCCAAAGTTTTTATCAGCTCGGATTTTTCCCGGCTTTGGTCAAAGCTTGGTTTTTTTGCCACCATTTCATTGGTCACGTGGTGAGTGGCCATGGCGCCATACGAAATCAAAACCGGCGGCTTGAAATATTCATTAACCACTTGGCCGGAAGTTAAATTTTTGTAAGCTAACTGAATCAGCCTGGAGTCAAAGTCCAAGCCGGTAGTCTCCGTATCGAGGATTATGATTTGCATGGGATATTAGTATTTATTTTTTAAATAATACAAAAAATGGCAGCTTATCCAAACCTATATAATTAAACATCCTGTAATTTGCCCTCCTTGCAGTTGGGGAAAGCTGATATTTTCTCAAGTTAATTTTTGGCACAAAGGGGTAGAATCTAATTTCTTGTTTATCAACTCCTTTTTCTTGCCACTTAAAATTAAGAAATATTGGCGGGGTGATAAATCCTGATTTCAAAACTTTTTCCATAATATCCCAACCGGCTCCAAATACTACTGCCTTTGGTTTGCTTTGATTGGTTTTGACCTGGGCGCGAAAAGAACAGCCTTTGCACTGGACATCATATAAAGGATAATTCTTTGGCAGTAACATTAATGATTTACCACAATTTGGACAAGGGACTAAATCAACTATTTCTTGCTCCCCTTCATCGCCATGTAATTTATTATTTGACATAGATTTTAGCACTTATCAGTTTTGATTATAAAAATAAGGTTAATTTAAGTATAACAAAAAAAGCCGAAGATGACGACTTAATGCATGAAATACCTATAATTAGAATTTGTCGCAATGAGTGGCAAACTCATTAAATTTTGTGAGTACGAGCAAAATTTAAGATAGAATCAATTAATTTTTTTAAACTCTCAGACTTTTTTCCTTCACGCCACGTATCTAATAATAAGTAGCCAATAAATATGGAATTTTTGCTCATATTTGAGGCACATAAATCATGATCAGCCTTCACCTTATTACAAAAATTGTCGCATTCATCTTTGCAGTAATTGCCAGCTGTATCAATAAATATTTCTTCTCTTACTGCGTCACCAATTTCCGAAACCCAGCTGACCAGATTATCGTTCCAAATTGTTTTACTAGGGAGAGTATCAATAGTAGAGCAATCACATAAAATTTGTATAGCCTTATTATCTTTTTCATGTTTGGATTTTATAGATATATCAGTACACTTAGGAACATCTGAATCATAGACTACAAATACTGGTATGTTCAAAGTCTTACTAATTGCCAATGGTTTTATTATATTGCTTTTGTAACCACAGGGTATAATATTGCATCCCAACCTCTGAAACTCCTCTATTTTATCGTCTAAAATCAGGTAACTTTGAATATAGGCCGCATCCTCAAGACCTTCAACTAATATTAAAACATCAGAAAAAAATATTTCATTCATCGCCGGCGTTAGTTCTTGGTGTATTTTAGCCTCTACGTCCGATAATGTTTTAAATTCTTCTCCAGTTGCAGTTGAAATTTTATTTCCTAATTCTGACAGCTGGACTGATTTTATAATAGTTTTATCTGATACTGTGTCTTTGCGAACTAATCGAACGCTTTCAAACATATCACCAGTTATAAAGAATGGACTGTGTGTGCAAACAATAACTTGCTCACCCTGCTTTGCCAATTTCTGGAAAACGGATGATAAATACTTGGATTGAGGAGGATGTTGAAATAATTCTGGTTCCTCGCACGCAAGAATAAGTTTTGGACCCTTAATGTCTGCTTCTTTATTTTCTGATAGCTCTTGAAGAAGGGCAAAAATAAAACATCTCTGAAACCCGTGCCCAAATCTCATTATCTTCCCCTGAAATTTTCCCTCACCAGCTATAATCTCGGCGAGTGGTTGTTTAAAATTTATCAAAGATTTTACATCGTCCTGCCATTTAACGTTTAGATTTGAATCGGAAGCAGTCCAATTTTGTATTTTTTGATTGAGCGATTTAGAGAGAGAATCAAGCAGCACTTGTTGCTGTACTAATATTTTTTTATACTCATCCTGCGCCTTCAATTCCATTTCTTCAATTGGTTCTGCAAAAGTTCTCTTTGATCCTATTGTCCGCTCAATTAATTTACCCAAAGCCGTTTGCTTACTCTCAATTTGCTCATCCGATGCGTCTTTCACCGCCGGAATAAATACCCACTGTATAAATCGTGACAATCTTCCAGTGCCAGCTATACCATAAAAGTTATCTTCACTTGAATGTAGAGAACAAAGATTTTTATTATTTTCCTCAAACTCTCGCAACGCTGAAATCCGATCCGTTTTTGTCTTTGCAGTAGGTAAGGTGTCATATTTATCTTTTAATTCTTTATACATTTCTTCCAATTCTTTTGCTTTTACATCACCTTCCTCTGCTTTAAAATAAGGCATGAAATCATCCATAACTTCTCTTTCGCCAAATTGTTTGACCTGAGCACTTCTCGTTCCTTCATTCCATATAGCCTGGGCAGTTATTACTAATTTTCCCTGCCTATAATAATGCTTAAATTCTTCTTGCTCAATACTATCAAGCTCCTCAAAAGTCGCCGTTATTTTAATTGGTAAACTCGTATCCTTATGATGAAAATCTTCCTCATCTAAATTTGTTAGATCAGTAGCTGAGTCGTTGTTATATCTAAAAAAAATATTTAGGGCAGTCATTACAGTTGATTTACCCCCGCCATTTGGTCCCACAAAACAAGTGTAATCATTTAATAAAATTGTTTCTTCAAGAATTGATCTAAAATTTTCGATTTTTACTGACGTTATTTTCATAGCACTAAAATGTAAGTGATTAATGTACGAGTTAATAATACGCTTATTTCAGCGAAAAATCAAATTTATTTATTAACATTAATTCAACTAAAAACGAGCGTCTACGGCTCGTTTTTTGGGGAATAAACTGGGGTTAACTAAAAAAGTCTTTAACTAAGCAATAATTACTTCACATTCTGAATTAACGCTTCAGTCGTACTGGCCTTTTTTTTCATTTTTACCCTAAAAAATCAAACAATGTTATCATTTTTGCTAAGTTATGCCCGTAAAACTTGACAATATAGTATTAATAGCATACTATGTATACATAAATGGCTTCGGCCTCCGAGATTCCCCGCTTAACAGCGGGGTTTCGTTTTTTATATAAATCCTTTTATTCTATTTACAATCTCAATAAAATCTTTTTCAGACATCATTCCGATCTTTCTGAGTAATCTTTTTTTACTAATCAATCTCAGTTGAGATAAAATCACGGTACTATTAGCGTCGCCAAACTTAAATTGATGATAGAATTGGCCGGTCTTTTCCTTCGAAGTTAAGGGCAACATCCACATCACATCACGATTAAAAACTTTAATAATCAAGATTGGCCTTTCAAATTTATCATTTTTACCATCAGTCTCGTAGCCAATGTTCATTCCAAGACTTGCCCACCACATTTCTCTTTCCTTAAAATATAATTTTTCTTTTGCTTGACTTAAATGGAGTCTAATTTTTATTTTTGTCCATTCTATAAAATCATTAAGATTTTTTTCCATATTCAATAAATTATTTATAATAAAACGCCAATAATGGCGCTAGGTTGATTAATTTAACTTAATTTTCTCTCTTCTTGGCCAAAAAGTCAAACCACATCAAACCTTTAACTTCTCCTTTTTAAAACTACTTTCTGATTGACAATAAAGGCAATATTTACTAAAATAATTTATTAAGTCTAGTACTTAATATCGCCCTTTGAAACAACTATAATCTGTCCGTTTCCTTGTGGAGCCGAACAGTTCGCATAAATGGGTTTGCCAACATAGATTCTTATGTCAAGAATCAAAAGTTAGGCAAAAATGGGAAAGGCAAGAGCAATGAAGACATACAGTTGGTTATTGTTAGGGTTGGTAGCGGTACTTTTGGTTGGCTGTCCAGGTCCGACCATTACCGCCCAACCGGTGTCGCAAACCGTTAACCCCGGAGCGGATGTTTCGTTTTCCGTTTCGGCCAAACACGCCGATGAATTCATCTGGAAAAAAGACGGCTTGGTGATTCCTGGCAGTATAGGAAGTATCCTGAACTTGCCGGCAGTGACCGAACAAGACCAAGGGTCCTTTCAGGCCACGGCCAAAAACGGCGTCGGGTTTGTTGATTCCGAAGTGGCAACGCTGACGGTCAACGATCCGGTCGCGATTACGGGTCAACCCGTCTCACAAACCGCCGACCTCGGCGATCCGGTAACCTTGGCAGTAACTGCGACCGGCACTGAGCCATTATCCTACCAGTGGTACAAAAATGGCCAGATGCTTGTCGCGGCAACCAGTTCGTCGCTGACGATTGCCAGCACCAGGCTGATTGATATTGGCAGCTACGCTTGCCAGGTCAATAACATCGTCAATCAGGCTGCGACTTCCGCCGAAGCGACAATTCAACTGAATGGCCAACCGGCTCAAGGCATCGCGCTCACAACTATTCCGGAATACGGAT
>JBAYJS010000046.1:0-8514 GCA_041664985.1 Candidatus Buchananbacteria bacterium
ATATCAGTGGCGCGAATGATTCCGTCCAAAGTTGATTGGCCGGTGCCATAACGATTATCAAACATGTTTTTGGTCTTGGCATCGTTAACGGCAATAATTGGCACCATCAGCCGACCTTCTTTTTCCAAAGCTTTCAAACGAATCACCCCGGTTGTAGTTTCTTCCATTGAACCTTTGACTTTGAAAGCTTGATCTTTATATTTTGTATGAAGTAATGACAATAAATCCGCGCCGTCATCCATGGTAATTTCTGGCTGATGTTTAATGGCAGCCACTAGATTGCTGTAATAACTTTTTTTATCTTCACCGCATTTGGCAAAAACTTTAATGCTATAATCTTTAACCAAAGAAGCAGCCACATCATCTTGAGTCGACAAAGGATTCGAAGCGCAAAGCAAAACATCAGCGCCGCCGGCTTTTACGGTTCGGACCAAATTGGCAGTTTCACAAGTGACATGCAAACAGCAAGAAACTTTTAAACCTTTCAAGGGTTTGGTTTTAGCAAACCGCTTTTTAATTTCACCCAAAACCGGCATATCCCGTTCAGCCCATTCAATTCGTTTTTTGCCTTCTGGCGCCAGTTTAATATTTTTGATGTCGTAATTCATAATTTAAGAAAGATAAGCAAGATAAGGATTAAGCAAGATAAGCTTGTCCTTACTAATTGCATAATTTTTAATACCTGACTATTTTACCACCTTTATTATTTTTTGACAATAATCAAATAATACAATTTTTATAAAAAAATATTTAGTTAAATTAATTCAATTTAATTCTTATCTTGCCTATCTTGCTCACAGTTTATCTTGCTTATTAGATTGTTTATCCAATTTTCTGACAATCCCCTGGTTGGCATCAACTTCAACCAAATCGCCATCTTTTAAAACCTGGGTGGCAGTCTTTGTATCAACAATACAGGGAATTCCAAGCTCTCTAGCAATAATTGCCGCATGAGTTAAAATGCCGCCGCGGTTGGTGACGATTGCTGCTGCCTTCCGCATATAAGACAAATAACGCACATCAGTATTGTCACAAACCAAAATCGTACCTTTGGAAAAATCGACTGTTTCTAAATTAGCTAAATTAACAATCTTTACCATACCTTTAATTAGCCCGGCCGAACCGCTAATACCTTTAACTAAAGCTGATTGATTTTGAGTTAATGCCGGCGGTAAAGAGATATGTTTACCTAAAATCCGATTATAATCAATAAACCTGATTTTACCATCCGGCCAAACTGTCACCTCAAAATAACCAACCAGATAATCATGGGCAAATTCAGCCTGCAAAACTTCAGCTAATTTTTGTTTTTTTAGTTCAGCCTTTACTTCAATCATTGCCAACATTAAATCAATTTGTTTTTTGGCTTCTGAGTTATCAGCTGACCATTGCCAATCTTTAAAATCGTAACGAAATTGGTAAAGTTGACTTTGAGTATCGCCATGAGTCAATTGCGAATGCAAACCTTCAATAATCTCGCCAAAAATCATTTTTGGCTTTACAACAAAGGTTGCCGACCAAAGCAAAGTTTTTGAGTGCGGACAAAGATAAGCAATATAATCATCAAAATTAATTTCTTGTTTCAAAAACCAGTCATGGTAACACTCCCCAATCGTCAAACCGCGATTGCGCAATTTTGGTAAATCTTTTTCTTTTGGCACCAAACGAATCGCGCAAAGTTCATTAGTGCGATTCTTTAAAATTTTATCAAATCCATTGGTTTGATTTTTTAAATCAGCCGCTAAAAATTTTTCCGGCCGTTCATAGCTTAAACCAATTTGTTGATAAAGAGTCTCAAGCCGGTCGGCTTTTTGATTGTCCTCAGTTCGAAAAGCGTTTGATTCTTCAATTTCGCCAATGGCGGCAAACCATTCGGTAATGGAAATTTGATCTTTGGTAATTACAGCCTGACTCATATTTTTCTGACAATCCCCTTATTAGCATCAACCTCAACCAAATCGCCATCTTTTAAAACCTGGGTGGCGATTAATGTTCCGACAATGCAAGGAATCTTAAGTTCCCTACACAGAATCGCTGCATGAGACAGCTGCCCGCCTTCATCGGTAATAACAGCCTTAGAGACCCTTAATTGATTAATTAGTTTAGGGCTAGTTAATTTAGAAATTAAAACCAAATTACTCTTAATTTTTTTAATCACCTGATCCGGATTTTTTATTAGCAACACTTTACCTTTGATTTTTCCTGAAAAAGCTGGTTGGCCTTTTATTATTCCTTGACTTATAAAATCATGACTAGCAACTTTTTTATTTTTGGTGGCAATCTTCTGCTTGGAATTAAACTGATTTAGTAATTTTTTTGCTTCTTTTATAACTGGCTGGTCATTCCTCCTTAATGCCTCTTTATAAATAAAAATTTGCCAAACCATCCTTCTGGCCATAACCTCGGGACTAATTTTTTTAGCATACTGATTAAGATAAACATAATACCATTTTAAGTTACCAACAACCGTAGCTATCCTTATCTTTTGATTATAAATCTTTAAAAAAGTTGCATCATTTCTAATAAATTTTTTAAAATAATCATTATCACTAACTAAAATATGAAAATCCCAGCCGGTCTTTTTCATAAAATTTTGGAAATCTTTACCATATCTGGAATCAATCGGTACCGTTGTTTCTTCATTTATTTTTTTTACTGAAACTAACCAAGGGATTCGGTTAATCGGAATCATAACATGCAAATGACTATCACGATCATATTTAATATCATAACCTTGCAAAATATCGGCATAGTGCAAAAAGAGTGCCCAATCATCTTGACCTAAACCCCAATCATCCATTATTCTTTTAAGTTCCAATAAAATTTTATTAAAAATCATAATTTTAACCCCCACTGAGCTATCTGATTAAGCTGCTACTAAATTCTTTACCCCGATATCTGACTTTAATTTGTTCCGGTTCAATTTCAAACGAAACCATCTCTGATTCATTGCTTATTTCACCACCCTGTGAAATCTCCAAAAACCTCTCGTTAAATTTGTCGCTATCAACTTCAACTTCCGGACAGCCTAGAGAAAGCCAAGTGGCCAAGGAATCTACATCCCAAGCATGACCAACTCCACCTAAAATTAATGGCCGATCAGTATGCCGAGCGGCAAACTTACTAAGTTTTTCTAAACCATTAAAATACTGCCTGGCAATATCTTGAGGCTTAGGACCATGAAGAGTTTTGCCGCTTTGATCAATGTATTCACCATTGCCGGCAATATAAGCTTGACCACCTTCATTATTGCCTTTTTCTTTAATTATTGTCGCAAAAAATTTTGAAGCTTTACCTGTTTCTGGATCAAGCCAACGTGGCTCACCATCTAATTTTCCATTTTCGTCTCTTGACCTATACCCATAGGAAAAACCCCAAAGACGCATTGGATAATCAACCACAAATTTTTTACCCGGGTTTTCTTTAATCATTTCTTCAATTCTTTGCAACATTAACTCTAAATTTTTTTGCTTTTCTTCGGCTGACGCTTCCCCCGGATCTATAGCCCATTTAATAAAATCTCGCGTCACTACCTGAATATTCAGTTTATCTTTAAGCTCATAATTGACAAGATGGTTTATTTCTCCACCATAAATTTCTGCTGTTTCTTCGCTTCGCGGTTGATCTGAACCTCCACCAATAAACATTACTGCTCCATCAGGGGCCTCTTCAATTAATCTTAAAATATCACTGTTAGCCCTTTCCTTGGCTTGTTCAACTCCCTTTGGGGTTAAACTTTTATAAACTTCATCTGGAGTGTCATGTTTAGCTGATTGAGCATGTCTGGTCACAAAACCGGAAAATATTGATTCTTTTTCCATAAATTTTATTTAATCGTTAATTTATTTTTTAATTAATTTTACAATCCCTTGGCTCGCATCAACTTCAACCAAATCACCATTCTTATATACTTTGGTCGCGTTTCCTGTTCCAACGATACAAGGAATTTTTAGCTCTCTTGAAGTAATCGCCGCATGGCATAAGGCGCCACCGACATCAGTCACAATCGCTGAAGCTTTTCTGATTATTGGCAAAAATTCCGGTCTAGTCATTCCGGTTATCAAAATATTTCCCGGCTTAAAATTTTTACCATTTTTAGGATTTAAAATTATTCTGGCAACTCCCCCGACTTTACCCGGATAAACACTTGTTCCCTTAACCAATCTGTTTTTTTGTTTATTATTTTGGCTAATTAAATTTTCAATTTTTTTTACCTTATCTCCAGTTATTAAATTTAAGTTACCATTTTTAAAGTATAAGGCACTACTCAGATATCTTTTCTTTAAAACCTGACTGGCTGGCAAATTCCCTTTCGCTAAATAATTTTCCAATTCCTCTGGCAATAAGCAAGTTAATAAGTCCGGATTATATTTTTCTTTTTTGGCGATTGCTTTGGCTAATTTTCTAAAAAATGATTCTGTTTCGGAGTAAACTGGCTCAGAATAAATCCTAGCTTCTTTAAAATATTTCATTAATTCATGCAAATTTTTTTCTGGCAAAAAATCAACGGTTTTTTTCATGAAATTATGATAGGCCAAATGCTTCTCAAAAACTGCCAAAAAATTTTTATACTCTTTGGCTGTTGGAATTTTTCCCGCCATTTTTTTCATGAGCTTCAAAATTTTGTCGCTATTGATTTTTAAATCAGCCAACAGCCTTATTGCCATTTTTTTGTTGCGAATTGTTTTATTGGCCAAATAGCGCCCAAAATTTTCAAACTCACCTTTTTTAATTAAAAAAGAAACTGTTCCTTTTTGATGAAAAAACAAAACGTTATTGAAACCAATTCCTAATTTTTTTTCTAATGAGTATTTATACTGTTTGCCCCAATAAGCGCAAGAAATAAAAGTATAAGAACCGGCCCAGCGAGCAACCCATTTAATTTTTGTGATTTGGTCAATTTTCATAATTTTTTAACAATTCCTTTATTGGCATCAACTTCAACCAAATCGCCATCTTTAAAAACTTGGGTGGCGACTTTAGTGCCAATTACGCAAGGTATTTTCATTTCTCGCGAAATAATTGCCGCATGACAGGTTATTCCCCCTTCATCTGTAACTATAGCCTTAACTTTCTTCAAATAAGGAATATAGGCTGGCGTGGTCATATTGGTGACCAAAACACTTCCCTCAGTAATACTTTTTAATTCCACTAAATCTTTAATCAAAACAACTTGTCCTTTAACTTTGCCCGGATAAGCAATATTTCCCTTGGCAAAATTAGCATTGTTATCAATTTCTAATAAGTTAGAATATTCAAGCAGAGTATTATGACCGGAAATAAATTGGCAGTTTCCATCACATAATCTCAGCAACCAACCTTGGGCGCGGTGCAAAATCTCTTTTTCAGATGGCCAAGGCTGTTCGTTGAAAACCTCTTCGGGATTGATAAGCTTAATAAAGTTTGGATCAATTTCTACCAACTTTTCCATCATTTTTAAACAAACTCTATCAATATCCAAAAAATAGCTCTTTGTCCTAACCTCTATCAATCTCTTTATTACCGCCGGACTTATATCTTCCATATTGTCAAAAACCCAGCTTAAACGATGAGGAATATGAACTGCATTTGCCAGATAATTCGAAAAGAAATCAAAGGTATCCCTTAAGGCCAAGATGGAAAAATTATCCGGCTGCGAACTTAAAAATTCTTCCGCTTTTTTGTTATAGATAATAGCATTCTCGACCCAAAGATTTATTATCTCGGAATCTTTAATAATTTTTTTTCTTACTGAATCACCAAACTTTTCAATCTCAGATTGCTCATGAGCGATATGAGTCAACTTTCCATCAAAATGATAAGCTACTCTAGACAACTGGCAACCAATAATATTTGGTACGATTTGAGTATAGGAATTAACATGGGCGTAAACCGTACAAAAAGATATTTTCCTCTTTAAAAATTCTGTCCATTTCATAGACGTCTATTTAGCAGATCTTATAATTTTTCTTTAAAATTTTGCCAATACCTTTTCTCCAATTCCTTCCAGGTAAATTGATGCGTCTGCGTGCCGTATTTTTCCACGGTATAAACCGAAACTAACCCGGCCAAGCGGCCAATTTTTGGCAAAGGCCAATTTTTCAATAAACCATAAATTAATCCGGCGCGATAGGCGTCGCCGGCACCAGTTGGGTCGGAGGTGTTTTTAGCCTTAGCGGGCGGAATTTTATAAACCTGATTACCCTGCTGAATCGTTGAGCCTTTGTCGCCCAAAGTTGTCACTAAAATTTCTGTCTTTTTTATTAATTCACTATTTTTCCAGCCGGTTTTTTTGCTGATTAAATTTATTTCATAATCATTACCGATCAAAACTTTACTGCCTAAAATCGCTTGTTTTAATTGATTGCCCAAAAGCGAAGTAGTTTGTTGGCCCGGATCAAAAATATAAGGCACCTTTTTTTGCTTAAAAAGTTTTGGCAATTTAATCATGTCTATTGGATTTTGCGGCGAAATAATAGCAATGTCGGCTCTGATTTCTGACCTGCCTGCCGGTAGGCAGGTTTTCTTGTTTCCGATTTCTTTTGTAATCGGCTGATTCATCGCGCCGGGATAAAAACCGGCGATTTGATTGTCCGCTTGATCGGTAATAATATAGGCGCTGGCGGTATGCTGATTGGGTAAAATTTTGATTTGCGATAAGTCAATTTTATTTTTTTTGAGCCAAGCTTCATATAAAATAAAATCTTTGGCGCCAACATTGGCTAAAATCGTTGGTTTGGTTTGGAGTAAAGAAAGATTGTAAGCAATGTTTCCGGCCGTACCACCAAAACTTTCTTTTAGATTGGAGACTAAAAACGAAACGTTTAGAATGTGAATTTTATCGGGCAAAATTTGATCTTTAAAAAACCCCGGAAAATTCATAATTCGATCGTAAGCAACCGAACCGGTAACTAAAATTTTTTGTTTGCCGCCAGAAATTGGCATATTAGTTTTATTGATAATATTTAAATTTTAACTTCGGTAATTTCACCGCGACAACTGCAATCATAAAAATCAATTTTGGGAATTGCTGCCAATAAAAGTTTTTTGACATTGTCGGCATTTTGATTCATTCTGGCCATTACCATTTCCCAAGTGACCGGTTCCTCGCCTTCTTTCCAGCAATCATAGTCAGTGGCCATGGCAATTGATTGATAACAAATTCCCAGTTCGCGCGCCAAAATCACTTCAGGCACGGTTGACATATTAACCACATCAGCGCCCCAGCTTTGAAACATTTTTGATTCGGCTTTGGTCGAAAAGCGCGGGCCTTCGATGGTGATCATCGTGCCTTTTTGCTGAAAAGATAAATTCAAATCTTTGGCTGACTGAATTAAAATTTTTCGCAGTTGCAAACAAAAAGGCTCAGCCATTGGCGTATGAATTACTTTATCCTCAAAAAAAGTCAGAGCCCGGTGCTTAGTATTATCAATAAACTGATCCAAAAATACCAAATCGCCCGGCTTAATTTCTTGCCTAAGCGAGCCGCAGGCAGTCGTGGCTAAAATATGGCTGCAACCGGCTTCTTTGAGCGCCCAAAGATTGGCGCGGTAAGGCACTTTGGTTGGCATAATGGAATGGTCTTTGCCGTGGCGGGCCAAAATTGCCACTTTTCTGCCTTCCAGCTGGCCGGTGACTATTTTTGCCGATGGACTGCCAAAAGGCGTCTCAAACGCCAATTCTTCAAAATCTTTAAGCAGTTTCGGGTCGTCTAACCCCGAACCGCCAATGATGCCAATTTTGATTTTTTCTTTATTCATATTTTTTTACTGTCATTCTGAGGCAAGTGCAACGAGCCGAAGAATCTCTGGGATCCTTCGGCCGCCTGCAGCGACCTCAGGATGACAATTGAAAATTTTATTTAACTTCTTCGTTATCGTAATCAATCAAATAATGCACCGGATAATTTTGTTCTTGTAATTTTTTTAATCCGGGCAAAAATGACAAATTAATCACTACATCAATGCCGACAATTTCGCCGCCCATTTGTTTGACTAAATCAACTGCGGCTAACATCGTGCCGCCGGTCGCCAAAAGGTCATCAACAATAATTACTTTTTCCCCCGACTTAATTGTGTCTTCGTGCATCTCAATTGTGTCTGGGCCATATTCTTTTTGATAGCTGGCCTGTTTGGTTTTGTGCGGCAGTTTGCCTTGTTTACGAACAATTGAAACACCGGCGTCTAATTTATAAGCCATGGTGGCTGCCAAAAGAAATCCTCTGGCATCAATGCCGACGACTTTATCAATTTCTTTGTTTTGATACTGCAAACAAAGTTCATCAATAATTTTTTTAAACGCTTCTTTGTCTTCAAAAAGCGTCGTTACGTCATAAAACAAAATGCCCGGCTTGGGAAAATCTGCTACTTTTCTGATTTTTGAATCTAAAAATTGGCGGTCCATAAAACAAAATTAAGCTTTAAATACACCCTTATTATAAGCTAAAAATTAACTAAAAACAAGTTATTATAATCATTTTTTACTAATACACTGTTGACAAATCCGATTTTTTAATGTAATAATAAAAACTAACAA
>JBAYJS010000047.1:0-8307 GCA_041664985.1 Candidatus Buchananbacteria bacterium
AAATTAGAGCAAAAGTTATCTTACTATTTGTCATTCTGTCTTTGATTGGAACAGGTATCATTTTTGTTTTTGTCAATTATTTTTTACGAGGCATAATGGCAGAAACTATCGGTAGCTATAATATTTTATTAGCCAAAGAAAGTATTGGTGCGATTGACCGGATAATTTATCGCCGGCTTGAGCGCTGGGATTCCTATTCTAAAAGTAATCCTGATTTAGTCGAAGCGATAAAAATTTCTAATCAAGAATTTGAAAAACTCAAAGACATTGATCAATATATTAAAGCCATTGATTCACAGTGGACGGCGGCTCGTAAAACCGAAGTGACGCCATTTATGAAAACTTTGATTGATTCAAAGCTGTCTGACGGGCTGAGGGCCAGGACTAAATTTTATAATGATAAATACGGCTATCTGATTTTTCCGGAATTTTTTGTCACCAATAAATATGGGGCTAATGTTGCACAAACCGGTAAAACCACTGATTATTATCAGGCCGATGAAGATTGGTGGCAAAAAACCAAAAGTGACGGATTGTATGTCAGTGATGTGAAATATGATGAAAGTACGGAGTCTTATTCGCTGGATTTGGGTATTAGAGTTAACGATGAAAATGGTGAATTCATCGGAGCGATAAAGTCAGTTTACGACATTAAAGATATTTTTGAGATCATCGATGAACTAAGAGGCCAGGCCAATGCTTATTTATTAACCACTGATAATAAGTTAATTTATTCAATTGATAACGGCTCAGGCAACTTAGTTGATGCCGGCGTTATTTTGGCGCCATTTTTAATAAGTGATAAAAATACCCCCGAACATTATATCGGATCACAAAGCGGTGTCAGTAAACTTTTTTCGCATACCCATAGCTATGGGTATAAGGATTTTAAAGGTCTAGGTTGGTCAATAGTGATTGTTCGTAATTCAGCTGAAGTATTAGCACCCCTTAACCGATTGGTTTATTATAATATATTTGCGGTAATTTTAATCCTGGCCTTGATTTTTATATTAGGAATTTTTATCTCCAATATAATTATCAAGCCAATCAAAAAATTGGGTAATGACATTTCGATTGTTAAAAAAGGTGACTTAAATCATCTGATTACTTCCAAATCAAAAGACGAAATTGGTGATTTGACGCGATCATTTGCTTTAATGGTTCAAGCCGTTAAACAGTCTCAGGCCGATATTGAGACAAAAGTTAATGAACAAACCAGAGAAATTGCCAGCAAGGCTAAAGATTTAGAGGATCAGAAAAAAGCAATTTTGAATGTTTTAGAAGACGTGGAAGAAGAAAAAACCAAAACTGAGTCGTTGGCCAAAGATTTGGAAAAATTCAAAATGGCAGTTGATAATGCTTCCGATCATATTGTGATTACTGATCCGGATGGAATTATTTTATATGCCAATCAAAGTGTAGAAGAAATCACCGGCTATCCGGTTAAAGAAATTATTGGCCAAAAGGCCGGCAGTAAAGAAAATTGGGGCGGGTTGATGAATGCAAATGTTTATAAAAATTTTTGGGATACGATCAAAAAAAAGAAAAAAGTTTATATTGGCGAACTGAATAATCGGCGCAAAAATGGTCAAGATTATGAGGTGATTGCCAGTGTTTCTCCGGTTTTGGATGCAAAAGGTGAGGTGTTGTTTTTTATCGGTATTGAGCGCGACATTACTAAAGAAAAACAAATCGATAAAGCCAAAACCGAATTTGTCTCTTTAGCTTCACATCAGTTGCGCACGCCGCTTTCTGCCATTAATTGGTATGCTGAAATGCTTTTGGCAGGCGACGCCGGTAAAATCAGCAAAGAACAGAAAAAATATCTGGCTGAAATTTATCGCGGCAACCAGCGTATGGTTGATTTGGTTAATGCTTTGCTAAATGTTTCAAGGATTGATTTAGGCACTTTTGCAATTGAACCGGTGCCAACTGACATCATCGAACTGGCCAAAAGCGTTGTGGGCGAATTGCAGCCGCAAATTAAAATTAAAAAATTAAAGTTAGGCGAGGATTTTGCTAAAGATTTGCCGACCATGATGGTTGACCCGAAACTAATCAGAATCATTTTTCAAAATTTACTTTCCAATTCGGTCAAATACACTCCGGAAAAAGGTCAGATTGATTTTATGATTAAAAAAGACAAAAATTCAATTTTAGTCACGGTTAGAGACAACGGTTACGGCATCACTAAGTCACAACAAAACAAAATATTTGAAAAACTTTTCCGAGCCGATAATGTCCGAGAAAAAGATACCGAGGGTACGGGGTTGGGTCTTTACATCGTCAAAGCCATTGTTGATCAGGCTAAGGGTAAAATTTGGTTTGAGTCTGAAGAAAATAAAGGTACGACATTCTATGTCAGTTTACCTTTGGCTGGCATGCCAAAAAAAGAAGGGACCAAAGAATTAAGTTAAACTATTTATAATTTATTTGAATTTATGTTAAAAAAATCAACAATTTTAGTCGTTGAAGATGAGCGGCCGTTGGCCGAGGCAATTAAAGCTAAGTTGGAACGTTGCGGTCTTGAAGTGGTAACTGCCAGAACGACCGGGCAAGCTTTGGAATTTTTGAAAGCGGAAGTAAAAATTGACGTTGTTTGGCTTGACCACTATTTATTGGGCAAGGAAAACGGTTTAGACTTGGTTGTTGCCATGAAACAACAAGATTCAATTTGGAAAAATATTCCAATTTTTGTTGTCTCCAATACCGCCAGTCCGGACAAAGTTCAGGCCTATTTGCGCCTGGGTGTAAATAAATATTATACTAAGGCGGATTTTAAACTTGAGCAGATTTGTCAGGATGTTGTCAGTAGTTTAGATCAAAAAGAAGAGTAACTAATTATCATAAAATCATATGAAAATAACCAAAAAGATTTTAATTATTGAAGATGAGCTTTCACTTTTGCAGGCGCTGGTTGATAAATTTAAAATGGAAAAATTTTTAGTTGTTTCTGCAAAAAACGGCAAAGAAGGTTTGGAATTAGCCAAAAAAGAAAAACCGGATTTGATTCTTTTGGATATTATCATGCCAATTACTGATGGTATTACCATGCTTGAGCAGTTGCGCCAAGATGAATGGGGCAAAGAAGTGCCGGTTATGGTTTTAACCAATTTAAATGATATTGAAAAAACTTCGGAAGCGCTAAAAAGCGGAGTTCGCGATTATTTAGTCAAGACCGACTGGAAGCTTGATGATGTGGTTAAAAAAGTTAAAGATAAACTTTCAGTCTAGAATCCGTCAATTTTTTAATTTTTTAAACTGATTTTTTGGATTCGCCAAATTGGCGTTTTTTTGTTATAATTAAATAATCATTTAAATAAGATTAATTTTATCAATATGGATAGAAATTTAGCCTTGGAATTTGTTCGCGTAACTGAAGCCGCTGCGGTGGCGGCAGCCAAATGGATGGGTCGCGGTGACCGCCATAAGGCTGATCAAGCCGCCGTTGATGAAATGCGCGCCCGTTTTAATCAAATTGATTTTACCGGCAAAGTGGTTATTGGTGAGGGTGAAAAAGATGAAGCGCCAAAACTTTATACCGGCGAGATTGTTGGCAAAGGCAAAGGGCCGGTAATGGATTTAGCAATTGATCCTTTGGAATGCACCGATAGTGTGGCTTGGGGCCGTTATAACGCGATTACCGTAATTGCCGCCGGGCCAAAAGGCAGTCTATTGGGCGCGCCGGATACTTATATGGAAAAAATTGCCGCCGGGCCGGTAGCGGCTCCGGTCATTGATTTAGACGCTTCAGTTAAAACCAATTTAAAAAAAGTGGCTAAAGCTTTAGGCAAAGAAGTTGACGAAGTGACAGTGGTAGTTTTGGATCGACCGCGCCACGAGAAATTAATTAAAGAAATCAGGCAAGTTGGCGCCAGAGTTCGACTGATTACCGACGGTGATGTTGCCGCGGCCGTAGCGACTTGTTTACCGGATTCGGGCATTGATTTATTGATGGGTATTGGCGGCAGTACTGAAGCGGTTTTGGCCGCCGTACCGATTAAAATTTTTGGCGGAGGAATGGTTTGCCGCTTTAAGCCGCGAAGCGAAAAGGACGAAATTGAAATCAGAAAATGTTTAAAAAAGATTAAAATTAATGATATTAATAAAGTATTTCACGCCAAAGATTTGGCTTTAGGTAAACAATTGACTTTTACGGCCACAGGCGTAATTGACGGGCCGATGCTTGATGGTGTGGTTTTTAAACATGATCAGGTAATTACTCATTCAATTGTGGTTCGGGGTGAATCCGGTACGGTTCGTTATTTAACCACTTACCACAATAATCATCCTTATCAATATTTGGGTCATAAAAAATAATTAAAAAATATGATTGTTTCAACCAAACTTTTATTTCAGCATGCTTACGGTAATTATGCCCTTGGCGCTTATAACATTAATAATGCGGAACAAATCATGGGTTTGTTTGCCGGTAATTTGGAAAGTCAGGCGCCTTTTATCATCCAGCTTTCCAAAGGAGCGAGAAAGTATACTGACAAAAGATTGCTGGAAGCAATGATTCGCGCCGTGGCTGAAATTTTTCCCCAAGCGATTTTTGCCGTCCATTTAGATCATGGCGACGAGGAGTCTTGCCTGGATTGTATCAAAAGCGGTTTTTACAGCTCGGTAATGATTGATGCCAGCGACAAACCGTTTTCTGAAAATATCGCCATTACTAAACGAGTGGTTGATGCGGCTCACGCTAAAGATATAGCCGTGGAAGCGGAGCTGGGTCAGTTGGGCGGAGTTGAGGAAGATATCAAAGTTTCTGAAGGCGAAGCTAAACTTACCAATCCCGCTCAGGTCAAAGAATTTATTGAAAAAACCGGTTGTGACAGCTTGGCTTGTGCAATTGGGACCAGTCATGGTGCTTATAAATTCAGCGGCGGTCAAGGGCTTCATTTTGAGGTGATTGAAGCGATTCAAAAATTGGTTCCCGGTTTTCCTTTGGTCATGCATGGTTCCAGCTCGGTGCCGCAGCAAGAAATTGAACGGATCAATGCGGCCGGTGGAGCCATGAAAGGCGCTAAAGGGGTTGATGAAACTCAATTTGCCAAAGCGGCAAAAATGGGTGTCACTAAAGTTAATATTGATACTGATGGCCGTTTGGTTTGGTGTCGAGTTCACCGGGAATTTTTTCGTGACAAGCCGGAAGAATTTGATTTGCGGGCCCCGGGTAAAATTTTTATGGCTGAATACGCCAAATATATTGTTCATAAAAATGAAATGCTAGGCAGTGCCGGTAAATTGGAAGCAGTCAGAAAATTTTTGGCCAAAAATAAAAAATAATTTGGCATATGGTTAAACTGGTAAAGCCAAACTTAAAATACCAGAAAAGTTTTATTGAAGCAGCTAAAGAATTTCAGGCCGAAAACCGATATGGTGATTTGAATATTTTTGAATTGAAAAAAGATTTTTTTAGTTTTATTAAAAAATTAAACGATTCAGCCAAAGGTATTAATCTGCCCAAAGGCTACGTAGCTTATTCGACTCATTGGTTGATTGATAATGGTGAGTTTGTTGGCAAAACCAGTATCAGGCATCGGCTGACTAAAAAATTGCGTCAAGAAGGCGGCCATATCGGCTACGAAATCAGGCCGACCAAAAGAAGACTTGGCTATGGCACTAAAATTTTAAAATTGGTTTTACCTAAAGCCAAAAAATTAGGATTTGGTAAAGTTTTACTGACCTGCAATGACGACAATATCGGCTCAATTAAAATAATTGAAAAAAATGGCGGCGTTTTTTTAGATAAAATATTATTTAATAAAAAATTAAAGAGGCGATATTGGCTAAATTTAAATAAGTAAAATCATTATGAAAAAAATTATTATCAGTCAATTTATTGTTTTGTTGGCTGGCACTTTGTTTGCTTGGGGTAATTTTAGCTGGGAACTGATCAACTATTTAAATCAAAAAACCTGCGCTTTTGCCTGTACGACAAAACTGGTTAATCCGTTTTTTACGCCTTGTTTTTATGGTGCGATATTTTTTACCCTAGCTTTTATTTTAAGTATTTTTCTAGTGCGCGGCCGTAAAACCAGCTGATTTTATTATGAAAGATAATACTAAAAAAACCCTGAAAATTTTTTGGCAGTTTAGTCTGAAATATAAAGTTTCTGGGATTTTTATAGTTATCTCCGTTTTTATTGCCTCAGCGCTTAATGTTGTCGTGCCTTTATATTTTAAAAATTTCTTTGACGCTTTGGCCAGCGGCGGGTCGGTTGATAAAATCACAACGATTTTAATTTCAACTTTGTTGATGATTGGTTTTTTGGAATTAATCCAATGGGTTTTTTGGCGGATTTCAACCTTGTTGTCAAACCATATGCAGTCGCGGGTAATGACAGATCTTGCCAACTATTGTTTTGCTTATTTACATCGCCATTCATTTGCTTTTTTTAATGATAATTTCACCGGCTCTTTGGTTAAAAAAGTAAAATGGTTCAGTAAAGCTTACGAAGCCATTGTTGACCGTTTTACTTGGAATTTGTTGACTTTAGTGGTTAATATCGGGGCAATCATCATTGTTTTAGCCCAGAGAAACATTTATTTAAGTTTAGGTATTTTTATTTGGGTCGCGGTTTTTTTGGGAGTTAATGGATTTTTCACAAAGTATAAATTGAAATATGATATTTTACGCAGCGAAGCCGAAACAGTCACTACCGGCTATTTGGCAGATACCATTACCAATAATACAACCGTTAAGCTTTTTAATGGCTACCAGCGCGAGCTTAAAGGTTTTGAGCAGGTTAGCGATAAATTGCGCCGCTTAAGAAAATTTACCTGGGACTTGGATTCGGTTTTTGAAGCAATTCAGGGCGGCTTAATGATTGGTTTGGAAATTGGTATTTTTTATTTAGCAATTAAACTTTGGCAAAAAGGAGTTTTAACCATTGGTGATTTTGTTTTAGTTCAAACTTATTTGGTCAATATTATTAACCGGGTTTGGGATTTTGGTAAAGTAATTAGACAAATTTATGAGCATTTAGCCGATGCTGAAGAAATGATTATAATTTTAAACACGCCTTTGGAAATTAAAGATGTTTTAAACGCCAAAAAATTAATTGTTAAAACCGGTGAAGTGGAATTTAGAAATGTCAGTTTTTATTACCATGAGACCAGAAAAGTGCTTGAGGATTTTAATCTAAAAATCAAACCAAGTGAACATATCGCTTTAATTGGTCCGTCCGGTGCCGGTAAAAGTACGGTGGTGCGGTTATTGTTAAGAATGCACAATTTGGTTTCCGGTCAAGTTTTAATTGACAATCAGGATATTGCCAAAGTCACTCAAGAAAGTCTTTGGCAAAATGTCAGCTTGGTGCCGCAAGATCCGATTTTATTTCATCGAACGCTTAAAGAAAATATTCGCTATGGCAAGCCTCACGCCACTGACGCTCAAGTTTATGCTGCCGCCAAAGCGGCTCATTGTCATGAGTTTATTATAAAATTTCCTGATGGCTATGATACTTATGTTGGTGAGCGCGGGGTTAAACTTTCGGGCGGCGAACGTCAACGCGTGGCCATTGCCCGAGCCATTTTACGCAATTGTCCGATTTTAGTTTTAGACGAAGCCACTTCCAGTCTTGATTCGGAATCAGAACTTTTGATCCAAGATGCGCTGGATAAATTAATGGCTGGCAAAACTGTTATTGTCATTGCTCATCGGCTTTCCACTATTCGTAAAATGGATCGAATCATTGTAGTTGATCAGGGCGGCATTATCGAGGAGGGTACTCATGACGAGCTACTTTCTCAGCACAGTGGCTTGTATCGCCGGCTTTGGCAGCTGCAGGCAGGCGGTTTTATCAAATACTAATTTTAGTTTATAAAAAAAGATGGGGTTTACCCCATCTTTTTTGTAGCTTTATTTTATTTGAGGATTCTAATCTCTGGAATTGGTTTGATGAAATTTTGGGCAAAAGTATAAGTGTAAGCGCCTTGATTGGGGATTAAAATAATATCGCCTTCTTTTATTTTTTTAGCGTAGCAATAATAACCCCAAGTATCGTCGGGAGTGCAAAGTGAACCGTAGAGCCGATAGTCGATTTCTTTCAGCGAAGGGTTGGTTAAATCTATTACCGGAAAGTAATTTGATTCAAATTGTTCCCAACCGACGATATTAATGCCACCGTCAGTAATTGCCATGCCGGGATATTTAACATCCATGACTTTTAAAACAATTGACATGGAAGGCGTGGAAATAATCCGGCCTGGTTCTAAATAATAAGTACAATCTAAAATCGGTTTAAGATAAGTTTTGACTGCCTTGGCAATGCCTTGAGCGTAGCTAGCTACCGGGACTGA
>JBAYJS010000048.1:0-8172 GCA_041664985.1 Candidatus Buchananbacteria bacterium
AACCGGTTTTTGTTAATGAATGGCGCCCGGTTGTTGAGGGAAAACAGTGGCAAATTGTCGGAATATTTTTTAATTGTCAAACTGATTTTGATCAAGTGACGCTTGATGACGATCACGATGATTATTTGTGGATTGACCCTTTGGATTATAAAAAGTATAATTTGATTAAAGATTTATCTCCGGTTTTTGAAGCTTATCTAAATCAATAAATTTAAAAATGAAAAATTTTGTAATTAAATTGGCCAAACAAGCCGGATTAGAAATCAACCAACGGTTTAATCACGATCGGATTGTTAAAGTTAAAAATAAATCGCAAATTGTGACAGCCGCGGATCTGATTTCTGATAAAATTATTGTTTCGGCAATCAAAAAGAAATATCCGACTCATGGCATTTTAAGTGAAGAATCCGGCACAATCAATTTGGATTCGGATTATCTTTGGGCCGTTGACCCAGTTGATGGCACAACTAATTATTTTATCGGCAGCCCGTTATTTGCCGTATCAATTTCTTTGTTTTATAAAAACCAGCCGATTTTAGGGGTAGCTTATGCACCGGCAATGAATGAGCTGTATGTTGCCGAGGCGGGCAAGGGCGCTTATTTGAATAATAAAAAAATTCACGTTTCTAAAAGCAATGTTTTAGCTGATTCTTTTTTGACTTTTTGCCATGGCAGCACCAAATCCGATATTAAGCGCGCAGTAAAAATTTATAACAAAATAAAACTAAACAGTTTGGATTCGCGTCAGCTTGGGTCGGCGGCTTTAGAGCTTGGTTTTGTCGCGGCCGGTCGAACCGAATGTATTATGATTCCCGGTGCCCATGTCTATGATGTTGCGGCCGGGGTTTTGCTAGTCCGGCAAGCCGGTGGCAAAGTCACTGATTTTTTGGGCAAAGAGTGGAATTTAAAATCAAAAGATATGGTGGCTTCCAATGGCCGGATTCACAATCAGCTGCTCAAATTTTTGAAAAACATTTAAATATGACTAAAGATATTTTAGCTAGGGTTATACCAAATTCCAGTCAAACCAAAATTATTGAAGAAAAAGAGGGCTACTTAAAGATTAAACTCCAGGCGCCGCCAGTTGACGGCAAAGCCAACGCCGAATTGATAAAATTTTTGGCCAAAAGGTATGGTGTGAGCAAGTCGAAGGTTGAGATCCTTAAGGGTTTGACAGCCAAAGAAAAATTGGTTAGAATTTATCTAATCTAAAAGTCAAAAACAAAAATAACTGCCCAAGGAGCAGCTGGTAAATAAAAAAATCGCTCAATTAAGCGGTTTTTTACGTTATTATTGTCATTTCGCTTGACAATAATTTTAAATTGTGCTAGTATAGTAAGTTATTTGAAAATCAAATAAAGTCATTAATTAGTATCTGTGTAGAAATCTGCAGACTACCCAAAACGGGTCATTACCTCCAAGTGCTTATTGTGCTCTGTTGGGAGGGGGCTTCAGTGCCTGTAGAATTTTGGATAGCAAGGAATAAACTTGCACCTTTCAACCTAAACCTCCTTTTACTTGCTATCCGACATTCTGCAGGCACGACAAGCACGAAATTTGTTTTTTGGAAAATCCGGCTCAGGCTCGATTTTTCCTAAAAAGAAATTTCTTGTCTGCAGATTTTTACACAGATTTTGTTTTCAAAATAACAAACTGAGCCATTCAGTCAATAGACTGGATGGTTTTTAGTTTGGCAAAGTCTGGTTAGCGCTTGAATCAGCCGCCGGCGCGGTCGGAGTGGTTTGGTTTTCCGTTTGGGGCATTGTTTCAGTGGTTGCTGGTGTAGTACTAGCCACGCCAACCAGCCAAATTTCTGGCCAAGCGACATAATGGCTTTTAAACTCTTGTTCTTTGATTTCGCCATTAGGGTAGGTAATGGTGTATTTAAAATAAGTATCGGCGCCTTTGTGGGGAGTTTCGGTTCGTTTTTTCTCGCCCGGTTTTAAGGTATCAGTTTCAATATATTTGGCAGCTGGCGGATTGGTAATATTAAATATTCTTGGCGGGTCCGGTTCGATTTTTATTTGCCTACCGTCTTTAGTACCATAAAATTCAAAAATCAATTCATCACCGGAAATTTTAGTCATGAATAAAATATAATTTTGGGTATCGTTTAAAAATTTTAAATCCGGTTTGGGATCATAAATGGTTGCATCCATGCCGGCTGGCTCATAGTAAACAACGCGGTAAGAATGATTTCGTCTTTCGGTAATTGGCAGCCCCGAGCGCAAAGCGGCTCGAAAAGCCGTGGTACCGATTTGGCAAAGTCCGCCACCGTATTCAGGCAAAGTTTTATTGCCCTTAATTACTAATTCTTGTTTGTAGCCGTGTTCACCATCAATTGCACCCAAAGCTTTAATCATGGAAAACTCTTCACCCGGCGCAATCAAAAGTCCATTTAAAGTTTTGGCGCCAACGGCAATATTGATCCGGCGGTTTTTGGGGCTGCCGGAAAAATTGGAAGTACCTTTGCCCAGTAATTCCTGCACGCCTAAATTTTGAACATCGGTATCTACAACTTTGGCTTTGGTGATATCAACTACTAATTCGGTATCCGCTAAAGTGCCCGTTGTAATTTGATCATTTAATTTTTTATAACTTTGTTCCAAATTTAAAGTGATGCCGTCTTGAGTGGCTTGAAATTCGGTAATTTTTCCATCCGTCATTTGCAGCTTGGCTTCTTTGGCTTCAATATTTATGGTTTTGGCAATTGGGTCCAAAAATTCATTAACCTTTTGTTGGTTAAAGCCAATGACGATTTTTCCGTCGATTTTTTGAAATTCCAGCCAGGAAATAAAAATTGGTTTTTTTAATTCCCAGTTTTGACCTTCGGCCGTTAATTTAACGGTTTCAATCGCTAAAATATTATTAAGTTGTGGCAAAGCCTCGGCCACATCGGCTTTTTTGATTGTTGGTTCGGAAAAAACCAAATCCAAATCAATAGTTTTAAAATCCAAATTATTAATATTTTGTCGCAGCTGATCAATCGCTTTTTGGTAATTAAAAATGTAGCCGGATTCTTCGCCAATAATTTCTGGCTGGTCATTTTCAATTTTTAAAGCGGCGTTGACTGGCGGTTTTTCCAGCTGGGAAAAACTGTTTTGTAGCGCCATGACCAAACCGACGTCATTAAGTTCGTAGTTGATTGGGATGGTTTTTTTATTGATTAAAGTTGTCAGCTGTTCTTTGATTTGATTAAACCAATTACCGGTGCGGCCAACTTGATAGGCAGAATCTAAACTGGTCTGCCAATTAAAAACCAAAATCGGTTGGACCAAATCCGGATCGCCGCCGTCGGTTGGTACCGGTTCGATTTTTATTGCAATTTTTTCAGCGGTAAAAGATAAATTAGTATTGGTTAAATTTTGTTCAACGGATTTTAATTTTTGCCAAACCTCATCTTTGGTTTTACCCGAAACATCGAAATTGCCGATTTTGATCCCGGGATAAAATTTTTGGGCATAAGCGTTTTCCCAAGCAAAACCACTACCGGTTAAAATAAAAACTAAAATTAAAAAAACGGCCGCGACAAGCAGCCACCATTTTGGTTTTTTATTTTTATTTTTTAAATCGGAAAAATTGTTACTGATTATTTTGTCCATCAGGATTTTTCAAAATTTCATTGAGAATGGTTTTGGCAATTTTTTCCCTCTCTTTTTCATCATTTTTACTGGTGGTCAAAATCAGTCTGATTGGCGTATCGGCCAGGCAATCGTCGGGTAAATTTTTTATCGGCCAGGAAATTTTTTGGCCATCGGCTAAAATAATAATTGCATTTTTATCTTCAAAATGATCAATTTTGCCTTCTAAAATATTTAAATTTTCTGAAATCGGATCAAGCATATTAATTTTCTAATTTTACCGGGATGTTTCTTTGTTTTTTGACTTTAGGCAGGGTGATAGTTAAAACCCCGTTTTTTAAAATGGCGCTGACTTTATCTACTTGAACTTCAATCGGTAGTATAATTGAGCGGGAAAATTTGCCCCAATAACATTCACGATAAAAATATTCACAGCTGGCGGCTTTTTGTTCATGCGACCGGTTACCGCGAATTGTTAGCATGTCATTATTCAAAGAAATTTCCAGGTCTTGTGGCAAAACGCCGGCAATAGTTGATTTAACATAAATATTATCTTCATCCTGGAAAACGTCAAGCATTAGTTGTCCCTCATTTTCCGTTGTCGGCCAGTTGGTTTTGTAAAATGAATCATTATTTGCCTGATTCAGCAAAATTTCCAGTTTTTGTTTTTTGTTTGAATTATTCATTTTTTTGGCTAAGCTCAGATTGGGCCAAATTAAAAAATTTAGGCAGATTGAGGTCTGAACGTTATAATTATAATTGATTTATTGGTTTAAATCAAGCAGGTATTGACAAAGTAAATATAGTATGCTATAATTACATATTAATCAAAGAATTGATTAAAACAACCAATTTTATGAATAGAAAAAACTCAAAAAATTATCTAAAATTAGCCAAAAATTTACTTTGTGGGCAAATTATTGCCTTATTGCTGGCTAGTTTTTTAGTCCCGGCTTTACCGGCTTTTGCCGTTGAACCGTTGGTGATTTCTGATATCTCAATTACCAGAACCGATAAAAGTGCCACTATTACTTGGCATACCAATCGGTTGTCTTACGGCCGGGTTGACTTTGGTTTTTATTCAAATGATTATAATTGGACACTTAGAACCGCCGAACGTAACACAATTCAGGCTATGACCATCTCGAATTTGTTGCCTGAAACCGATTATTATTTCAAAATTACCGCTGAAGATAATTCAACTCAAGCCGTTTCTTTTGAACGAAGTTTCACCACTTTAAAAAGCGGTTCAAATAAAGCGCCGGAAATTTCAGACGTTCATATCGTTTATGTTACCGGTGCTACGGCCACGATTCAGTGGTTAACTGACGAACCGGCGACTAGTGAGCTTGAATATGGTTTAAAAACCACCTATGGTTCAAGTAAAGGTGATGGTAACTTAGTTAAAGTTCACGATATTACTATTTCTGGTTTGGTCGGTAATGCGCCGTATCATGTTTTAGTCAAATCTAAAGATAAAGATAATAATATTGCCAAGTGGTATGATTTGACTTTTCAAACCATGCCTAGCACCAAAGTCGATAAAGATGATTTAATTATTTACGATGTCAAACCGGCTTCGGAAAATGATCTAAATGTGACTCAATATATCGCCGTTATTTCTTGGCGCAGTAATAAATTGGCCGAAGGTACGGTTCGGTATGGTTTAACCAAGTCTTATAACAAAAGCGTTAAATCAAATCCACCCAGAGATTTTACTCACAATGTTACTTTAACCAATTTAACTCCGGACTCTTTGTATTATTTTGAAGTTGAAATTAAAGATGTCTTTGGTAAAACGGTAAAATCAATCGGTTATTCTTTTAAAACTAAAAGTAATACCAATACGACTTCAACCGTTACTAGCTCCACTTCCAGCTCAAGTTCAACTGTCAGTAGTGGTCAGGTTTTGGGTATTTCAACCATGTCAGTTGATTTGAAAAAAGATTTTGGTTTTTACGGCATGTATTACAATTTAAGCCAAGCCAGATCCGATATGGAATTGTGGAAAGGTGAATCAATTCCTAACACTAAAATCGGCCGAGAAAACGATTGGTATAACTCTGAAAATTTTGTTTTTGCCCGAGTCGACCAAAGTTTAAATTTTGGTAATTACTTTTTACCCATTACCGAAAAAACTTTACCGGGTGATCCTTATCATTTTGCCGTTAATTGGCGCGCTATAATTTCAGTGCCCCAGGATGATTTTTACACTTACAAAATTACATCCGATGATGACTCTTGGATTTTAATTGATGATAAAGTCATTTCAAATTTAAATGGTGTTCATTCAGCTAAAACCGATGAGAATAAAGTTTATTTAACCACCGGTTATCACAAAATTGAAATTTTTTATGCTGAAAGAAGTAAAAGCGGCGCGGTTATGTCTTTTATCGCCGACAACCGTTTAAAATTTCATCCTTTGCCGGACGGCCAGGAGGTTCAAAACGTCCTTGACTACAATAACGGCACGACCAGTAAAATCACGCCGATGGTTTTAGGTGTTTCGACTAAAACTCAATCAACTGTCAGTGCTTATGTTTGTAATCCTAATTTAGGTTATACCCGTTTTAAGGCTTTGTATAAAACCACCGCCAGTCCTGATATTTGGGCGATTTTGGAAAATGGTACCAGACATTATATTACTAGTCCCGCGGCTTTTGCCAAATATCAGTGTGATTGGAATTCGGTTAAAACCGTTTCCAAAGCCACTTTGGAAAAATATCCGGTCAATAATTTGGTTAGAAGTTTAAATGATCCGACTACTTACTTTTTGTTCCAGCGGCCAAATCACAAATGGCTCAAGATTAATTTTCCTTCACCAACGGTTTTTGTCAGCTATGATAGTAATTATTGGGGTAATGTTTCTCGAGTTGATGACTTGGATATTCAGGCTTATCCGGACGTCAAATTAATCAAGGCCCAAAACGGTTCAGCGATTTATTTAATCGAAGGCAAAACCAAAAGATTGATTAAATCGGAAGCCATATTTGCTAAAAATAATTTTAATTGGGCTGAAGTCGTTGAAATCAACAAAATTCATATTGATTCTTACCAAGACGGTCCAGTTTTAGAGTAATATTGACTAATTAGTTAAAATCCATTATTATAATTTTGTTATAGTTAAAGCTATTCCGCCAACCGGCGGTTTTAGCTTAGCTTGAAAAATATCTGCCGCTATCGTCTAGTGGTTAGGACACCAGGTTTTCATCCTGGTAACCGGGGTCCGATTCCCCGTGGCGGTACCAAAATAGTATAGTAAGCGTAGAAATAAAGTCGAATTTCTGCTAATGCTATATCTAACTCACTTTATTTCTACATCACACTTATGCAAGGAAAAATCAAAAAGTTGACTGACAAAAACTTCGGTTTTATCAGCCAAGACGATGGCCAGAAAGATTTATTTTTTCACGCCAGCGAATTAGTCGGCTGTGATTTCAGCGATCTTCGAGAAGGCGATTTAGTCACCTTCGAAGTTAAAGAAAGCCCAAAGGGTCCAGCTGCTGGTTCAGTCCAAAAGGCCTAAATTTTCTTTAAATAGAAACCAAAAAACCAAGGTTAATCCTTGGTTTTTTGTTTTGGTCATAAAAACAACAATAAATATCTCAAAAAAATCGCGTATAAATTTTCTTGACGGTATTTTGCTAAATATGATAAGTTTATTTGACAATATATATAATGATATTTTTTTATTTAAAATAGTAGCTTTTCGCTTTATTTGGCCAAAGTTTAGATATATATACAGTAAAGGCAGCAGTTTGACAATGTAATACAACCAACCCTAGAAGGGATGGAGGACAAAAGCATGAAAACCACGATGTTTACGGTGATGGGAGTAGCGGAATCATTGTTGGCAGTAATTGCTCAGGCAGTCGAAACGGTTTTTGCAAAGGAAATCGAGCCGGAAAGAGACTTGCCTTTGGGCAATCCACCCAAACCCGAAATGGGCGATGTTACTGTGCCGTGTTTTTTGCTGGCAAAGGTTTTGCAACAAGCGCCGGCCAAAATCGCGGCTCAACTTGCAAAAGTCATTCAGCCGCAAGGCAACATCCAAACCGTGTCGGCAGTCGGGCCGTACTTGAATTTCTCTCTGGCACCCGGTGCCGTGATTCAAACGGTAGTTGGCCAGATCCTTTTGGCTGGGGAGTTTTATGGCACCAGCCAAGTTGGTGGGGGCCAGCGCGTTATGGTTGAGTACAGCGGACCCAACAGCAACAAGGCGATGCACTTAGGGCATCTGCGCAATAACCAGCTCGGCATTGCTTTGTGCAAAATCTTGGCGGCAGTCGGCCACCAAGTCATTCCGGTCAACATCGTCAACGATCGCGGTATTGCGATTTGCCGTTCGATGGTGGCTTATCGGCATTGGGGCCAAGGCCAGACGCCCAAAAGAGCTGGTGTTAAAGGCGACCATTTCGTCGGTGAGCTTTATGCCCGCTTTATGGAAGAAGTTGAGGCCGAGCTGAGCGCTTGGCTTACAACTAAAGACATGACGCTTGAGGCTTACAAAGCTTTGCCCGAAGCGGAACAAAAGCCGATTACCAAAGAATTCGAAGCCCAGTCAGCACTGACTCGTGAAGCATTTGAGACA
>JBAYJS010000049.1:0-7703 GCA_041664985.1 Candidatus Buchananbacteria bacterium
AATTTTCAAAAATAAAAATAATTTTATGTCCATCAATTGGAAAAGAATTTTACTTTTAATCGGTTTTGTCGCTGCCGTTTTTCTAATCGGATTTTTACTGTATTACTTTTTCTTGAAACCAACCTTGCCATCAACTGAGCCGGTAACCAACACCAATGGCACTGGCGCTTTGCCGGGTGCGGGCAGTAATGTCAATATTCAAACCGCCGGTAATACCAACGGCGCTTTGCCAGGCACCAATGCAAATTCAGCCAATCAGGCAACTCCCCCACCTGACGTTTCACCTAACGCAATTACCGTTTCGGAAATCGCAAATGGTGGATTGACAAAAACCACCGCTTTAACCGAGACTGTCGTTTATCAGCCCACCCTTGATCAAAATAGCAGTGAAATCATTTATTATGATAAAAGCACTGGTTTATTTTACAAAATTGCAACTGATGGCAAGGCTACTCCTTTAAGTGACCAAATTTTTCATGAAGTCCAAAATGTTACCTGGTCACCAGATAAACAAAAAGCAGTTTTGGAATATCCGGATAGTTCAAAAATTGTCTACGATTTTTCCACTAATAAACAAGTGACCTTACCAAAACACTGGAAAGAATTCAGTTTTTCGCCAACCAGCGACCGATTGGTTTTTAAAAGTATGGGTTCAACCGAAGAAACTCGCTGGATCGCAGTGGCTAATGCCGACGGCTCGGAGGCAACCAAAGTAGAACATTTGGGCAATCAAGATAAAACCGTCGATACAATTTGGTCACCGGCCGGACAAATCGTTGCTATGTACCGAAAAGATAAAGATTTTGATCGACAAAACCTCTACTTTCTGGGTCAAAATAATGAAAATTTTAAATCAACTATCATCGAAGGGCGGGGTTTTGAGGGTCAATGGTCAACCGACGGTTCCCAACTGCTTTATAGCGTCTACTCAAGCAACACTGATTATAAACCAAGTCTTTGGCTCGTTTCGGCTAACGGCGAAAGTATCGGCCAAAACCGAAAAAATTTACAAATCCAAACTTGGTCTAATAAATGTACCTTTGCCAATACCACCTCGATTTATTGCGCCGTACCTAGACAACTCAGTTCCGGCGCCGGTATCTTTTCCAGCGAAATGGACACCTCACCTTGTGATATCTATAAAATTGATCTAACCTCCGGTAACAAAACAAAGGTAGCTATTCCCCAAGGCAACCAAAATATCAATGACGTTTTGGTAACAAAAGACGAAAGCTATCTTTATTTTACCAGCAAAACCGACGGTTTGCTTTATAAAATAAATCTCAAATAAAAACAATGCCAAAACCAGCGTCAGAAATTTATATTTGTTCTAACTGCGACGCCCAGTCACCAAAATGGCAGGGTCGTTGTCCTGAGTGTAGCAAATGGGGCACTTTGGAAAAATCACAAACTCCCAATATAAAACCAACTCAAAATAATATTACTGCGCCTGCTGGTAAAGTAGTTTCTTTTGCTGATATAAAAATAAACGACTACCAGCGTCTGAAAACCGGCATTAATGAATTTGACCGCGTCTTGGGTGGTGGTATTGTCAACGGTTCATTAATACTGCTTGGCGGCGAACCGGGCATTGGCAAATCAACTTTGGTTTTGCAAATTTTAAAAGGTATCAATGACAATATTTTATACATTTCCGGTGAAGAATCAGCTGAACAAATTAAAACTCGAATTGATCGTCTAAAAGTCAGAACTGATAATTTGGGTTTTTTAGGCGAAACTAATATCGAAACGATTATTGCCACTATTTTAAAGCAACAGCCAAAACTGGCAATTATTGATTCCATTCAAACCGTTTATTCAGCTGAATCGCCCGGCAGTGCCGGTAGCGTCAACCAAGTTAGAATTTGTACAACAAAATTATTGGAAACGGCTAAAAAAAATAATACTACCATTTTAATTATCGGCCACGTGACAAAATTCGGCGAAGTGGCCGGACCAAAAACCTTAGAACACTTAGTCGACGTGGTTTTATACCTGGAAGGCGATCAATACCATGCTTTTAGAATTTTACGCAGCGTCAAAAATCGTTTTGGTTCAACTGCCGAAGTTGGCATTTTTGAAATGCAAGGTTTGGGCTTAGTTGAAATCAGCGACCCCTCAGCGATATTTTTAACTGAAAAAAAACCAGCCGCCGGTACAATTGTAACTGCGACCATGGAAGGCTCACGGGTATTTTTGTTGGAAGTCCAAGCTTTGGTCAATACCACGGCTTTTGGCTATCCTCAACGCAAAAGCCAGGGTTTTGACTTAAACCGCTTACAACTGCTGGCAGCTACCCTGTCGCGTCGTTTGGGCTTAAAATTAGCCAACCAAGACATTTATTTAAACTTAGTTGGCGGACTAAAAGTTGACGAACCAGCGATTGATTTGGCAGTCTGTTTGGCAATTTTTTCGGCCTTAAAAAATAATTTAATTGCTTCGGATTTAATTGCTTTTGGCGAAGTCGGTTTGGTCGGTGAAGTTCGACCGGTTGGCCAAATCGGTAAAAGGATTGCCGAAGCCGAAAAACTGGGCTTTAAAAATATCATCATTCCCGCCACCAAAGAAAAAATTTCAGCGAAAGCCAAAGTTTATCAAATAAAAAGTTTAAGCGAAGCAATTAAAATTATTCAATAAATCCTAAGCACCAAATCCTAAATACAAAACAAATTACAAATTATAAATCACAAAAAGCCAAACGTTTAAAATTTATGATTTGTTATTTAAAATTTGTTTATAATTTAGATATTAGAATTTAAAATGAGATTACCTCAACAATTCTATAATCAACCAACCCTAAAAGTTGCCCAGCAGTTGCTGGGAAAATTTTTAGTTCACAAAATTGGCAAAAAAACCATCATTAGCCTAATTACTGAAACCGAAGCTTATGTCGGACCAAAAGATAAAGCCTCTCATGCTAGCCGCGGCAAAACGCCCAGAACAGAAATTATGTTTGGCCAGCCGGGCTTTTGGTATATTTATTTAATTTACGGTATGTACTATTGTTTAAATGTTGTTACGGAAAAAAATGATTATCCGGCGGCAGTTTTAATTCGGGCGGTAAAATTGCAACCAGAGAACAATAAACTAAAAACTGACGGCCCGGGCAAACTTTGTCGGGCACTTAAAATTGATAAAAAATTAAACGGCCAACCGGCCTTTGGTAAAACCAGCCTTTGGATTGAAGATAATGGTTTAAAAATAAAACCTTCACAAATCAAAAAAGCACCCCGAATCGGCGTTGACTATGCCAAAGAGTATAAAGATAAACTTTGGCGCTTTTATCTAAACAATTAAATTTCTATTCCAAATGAATTTTTTTAGCGAATTGATTCATTTTTTGTTTGAGTAAAGGATAATTATTCAAATCATCAGCCAATATTTTTTCCGCGGCTGACTTTGCTTTTTGGACAAGTTCGTAATCGGTCAGCTCGGCTAGCTTAAACTCGGGAAAACCGGATTGGATTGTGCCATAAATTTCACCCGGCCCGCGAAATTTTAAATCAAACTCCGCCAGCTCAAAACCGTCTTTGGCCGTAACCAAAGCTTCAAGCCTTTCTTTAGTTTTTTGAGTTTGACTGTCGGTAAATAAAAAACAATACGACTGATGGCTGGATCGGCCGACGCGACCGCGAAACTGATGCAGCTGAGCCAAACCAAAGCGCTCTGAGCCTTCAATTAACATTACTGATGCATTTGGCACGTCAACTCCAACTTCCACCACCGAAGTGGCAACCAAAATATCACTTTTTTTGGCCAAAAAATCCTGCATAATTTGCTCTTTATCAGCTGATTTTAATTTACCATGCAGCATGTCGATTTTTAAATCCGGAAAAATTTCTTTTTTTAATTTTTCATATTCAGTGGTAACTGACTTGACTCCTAATTTATCAGACGGGTCGATCAAAGGGCAAATCACAAAAATTTGCCGACCTAATTTAACTTGCTCTCTGACAAAATCATAAGCTAGCTTCCGATTTTTGGAATCAACGACTTTGGTAATAATTTTTTTTCTCTCTTTAGGCATTTCGCGAATGATTGATAAATCCAAATCGCCGCAAAAAGTCAGCGCCAGCGAACGCGGAATTGGTGTAGCAGTCATTGATAAAAGATGGGGTAAATCTTGGCAATTGCCGGACTTTTGGCGCAATATTTTTCGTTGACCCACGCCAAAACGATGCTGCTCGTCAATCACGGCTAAAACCAAATCTTTAAACGCAATATCATCTTGAATTAAAGCGTGAGTACCAACGACTAGATTGATATCGCCTCGACTCAAATCATCAATAATTTTCTTTTTACTTACCGTTTCTTGACCAATTTGTTTTTGGCTTTTGGTCATTAAACCGATTTTAATTTCGGTTTTTTCAAATAAACTACAAATATTTTTATAATGTTGAGAGGCTAAAATTTCTGTTGGTGCCATTAAAACGGCTTGTTTTTGATTTAAAGCCACGTTTAGCATCGCCAAAGCGGCAACCACGGTTTTACCTGAACCGACATCGCCTTCTAATAATCGATTCATCGGCCGAGGAATTTGTAAATCTGAAATTATTTTCCAAGCGACTTTTTTCTGATCATTGGTCAACTGAAACGGCAAAGCGCTGACAAAATCCCTGGTTTTTTGCTCAAAAAATTTAATCGGTATGGCCTGACTAGAAGCAATCTCATTTTTACCCAAAATAATTTGAAGCTGAAATAAAAACAATTCATCAAATTTCAGTCGATTAATGGCTTTGGCTAAAGTTTTTTTATCATCGGGAAAATGAATTTGTTTTAATGCCGAATGCAACCCAAGTAATTTAAACTCTTTTAACAAACTTTCGGGTAGCCATTCCTGGATTAAATTAACCGCTGGCAAAACGGTTTTAATCAAAAACCTGATTTGTTTTTGGGTTAAATTGCTGGTTAATGAATAAATTGGCACTAACCGCGCGGTATGAGTAGTGTCTTTTGAGACTTTTTCGTAAATCGGATTAACCAACTGCAAAGTATAACGGTCAAAATCAGCTTTACCGGAAAGAAAAACTTCATCACCGGGCGCCAAAACTTTGGTTAAAAATGGCTGATTAAACCAAATGACCTTAACACTGCCGGTTTGATCCGAAACCAAAGCTTCCGTTAACATTTTTCGCTTGGCAAAACTCCGTCGATTGGTAATTAACTGGATCTTTCCTCTGACTGTGACAATTTGCTCCGGCTTTAAACTGGCAATATCAAAAATTTGGGAAAAATCCTGCCAACGGAAAGGATAATAAAAAATGAGATCCTCTACGGTCTCAATTCCTAATTTTTTTAAACGGCTCGCCGTAGTTTTTCCGACGCGACTGATGGCTGAAACTGGCGTAGTTAAATCGATATTCATTATTATTTCTAAAATAATTTTGTCCGCCTTATTTGATTGGCGTCCCAGGTAGGAATCGAACCTGCCTGCCGGCAGGCAGACCTACGGCCTCAAGCTCCGCAAGCTTGCGCTCCCCGCCCGCCTGATTCACGTCCCCAGTAGGAATCGAACCTACGGCCTCAAGCTCCGCAAGCTTGCGCTCTATCCAGCTGAGCTATAGGGACATAAATCAGACGATCGGGCAGGTATCCAGCTGAGCTACTGGGACTCAAACCAAATGAGGAAAACAAATTTCAACAAAACTAATCATTTCGATACCACCCAACAAACCTAAATTCTATAATTTAAATATTCTGGAAATCGAATCGGAAGTTGGCTCTTCCTCTCGAGCTAAATCTTCATCTAAATATTTTTTTAATACTTCCCTGATTTTAACCGGATTTTGATCTTCTAAAAAAACTGGAATCCTGGGGCTGAAAACACTCTTAGGTTCAAAGTAAAGGGTTTTAACTTCCGGCGGCTCGTAAATGATATAAAAATTCTTTATTTCTTTGTACTTATAAAATTTACCATTAACTAAAATCCCATCTTCAGTAATTTTAAAATCAATATACTCATTTTTTTGCTGAAATAATAAAACAATCAAAGTCGATAAAACCGTAATTAATCCAAACAATACATTGGCCGAAAAAATTGAATAGATCAAAAGTAATACTACAAATATTCCACCCCAAATATACCAAGTTTTGGTTCTTTGGTGGGGATAAAATTCAAGAAATTTCCAGGAAAAGAAAATTTGGCCGTAATCATCAATTTTTTCTTGATTGTCTTGAGCCATATCTTTTGGTGTTTAAAATATTTATTTTTATATTATTTATTTGGCGGAGAGGGCGGGATTCGAACCCGCGATCCCTTTATGGGGGATAACTCGTTAGCAGTGAGTCCCATTCGACCACTCTGGCACCTCTCCTGAAACTCTGATATTGTAACACCTTGGCTTAACTTTGTAAACCCCCAATCGATCTCTAGCCTTGGGTCAAAACCAAACCTCTAATTTCTTTGGCTCCAAGCTTTTTTAAAACTTTAGCGCACTCATTCATGGTCGCGCCAGTCGTAAAAACATCATCAATTAATAGAATTTTTTTGCCAATCAGTAAACCTGGATCTTTAGCACTAAAAATTCCTTTTACATTCAATTGCCGATCTTTGGCATTTAAACCAACTTGAGGCCTGGTATGGTACTGGCGATAAACTAAGGCTTGATTTTGCGGCCAATTAAATTTTTGACTGATACTTTTTGCAATAATTTCAGCCTGATTAAACCCGCGCCAAAGCTTTCTTTTTTTTGATAAAGGAACAGCCACTACAAAATCAAAATATAAATTGGGATTTTTATTTTTCTCTGTTTGTAAAAATTTTACTGCCAAATCACCAAGGATCGGCCCCAAATCAACAACAAAATTATATTTAAAATTATGCAAAATCTTATGTAAAAGTGTCTGATCCCTGCTACTTACCGCCCAAACTCCGCTTAGAAATTCACTTTTACCAAATTGACTTGGCCAGTCAAGATTGATTTTTAATTCTAAAAAACAATCAGCACAGACCCAATCCCCTTCTTTTTTGCAACCCAAACAATAAACCGGAAAGATTAGATCCAAAAAAAATTTTATAATTTTAGACATAGCTCAAAATATTGCGCTATGTTGCAGTTTAAGATTAATTATTATTTTTGCCATTCGGCTGTATCAACTTTCCAACCGGCAGCGGTTTGGGCTAATTCCAATTTCAAAATCTGATAATATACTCGGGGATTACTGGTATTGACTTTATACTCTTGGCGCTGAGTTGAAACATCGACTTGAGCGCGGCCGGTAGCTTGGTCATAATTTGAAATTGTAGCCGACAAAGCCTGAGTGGTCACACCGTAATAGGGCGAAAAATCAGTCGACGGCGCCGGCTGAGCCGCTTGATAATTTTGAACCCAGGCTTTCATTCTTACCGTCATTAAATCTTTTAAAGCGCTAAGATTGGAATAATTGCCTTCACTGGAATAACTGCCAAACCGTTCGGCAAAAGTTGTCGCCACCGCTTTAATGTTTGCTTCCACATTTTTTTCTTTAACCGGCGACTCAGGCGACTTGTTAAGCCCGGCCGTTGAAGCTGGAGTTGACGGCAAAACCTGTTGTTGATCAGTATTAACAACCGCTCCAGTCTTTATTTGTTTTCTCTGATTAAGAAACCAAAATAACAAGATTAAAATCAATAAAAAAATGACAGCGGACGCTATGATTACAATAATGCGGTTTCTTTTACTCATATAAATCAATTAAAATGAAAATAATAATTTATTATACCT
>JBAYJS010000050.1:0-7468 GCA_041664985.1 Candidatus Buchananbacteria bacterium
ACTTACCGACCACGGTGAAAATGACGACTTTAGTCGGATTAACCACGCCATGGGTCTTTTGTCGGAAGCTAAAATTTATATTGATGATTCGGCCAGCGCCGGGGTGATGGAAATTCGAACCAAAGCCAGACGCTTGCAATCCGAGCACGGTTTGGATTTGATTGTGATTGACTATTTGCAATTAATGGAAGGCCGCAGTAACAAAGAAAATCGCGTTCAGGAAGTTTCCGATATTTCCCGCAATTTAAAAGCGATCGCCCGCGAATTAAACGTGCCGGTTTTGGCTTTGTCCCAGCTTTCCCGCGGCGTTGAATCTCGCGACAGTCATGTCCCCCGCTTGGCCGATTTGCGCGAATCCGGTTCAATTGAGCAGGATGCAGATGTGGTTTTGTTTATTTATCGGGAAAAAATGTATCATCAGGATTTACCGCCGGATAAAGCCAATATTTCCGAAATTCATATTGCCAAGCATCGTAACGGTCCAACCGGTAAAGTCAGACTATTTTTTGATGAGCATAATGTCACTTTCAAAAATTTGGATCGAAAAATTCCAGATGATGAAATAAATTTTTAAACTTTGGCTTTTTATTTATGCCAATTTCGCCGCCGCTTGATTCGTTACCTTACAATCAAGGGCCTAAAAATAAAAAAGGGGTAGTTCTGCCATTTTTGGCAATTATTTTTAGTACTTTAATCACCGCAATCATTGCTTTGGTTCAATTGTATTTGCAGTTGCCAAAAACATATTTATTGATTTTATTGCCAATTTGGCTTTTGGCAGATATTTTGATTTATTCCTATCTTAAAAAAAATTAATGCCTCCATATTCGCCCTCAATAAAAAATTTAATTGATCAATTTTCCCACTTGCCCGGCATTGGACCAAAAACTGCCGAGCGGTTAGTTTTTCATTTACTAAAACAATCCAAAGATGATTTGGCCAGATTCGGTTTGGCTTTGGAACATCTAAAAGATAAAATCGTGATTTGTCAGCAGTGTCAAAATTTTGCTGAAACCAATCCTTGTTTGATTTGCCAAGACAAAAAAAGAAATCAAAGTCTGGTTTGTTTGGTCGCTAAACCTCAGGATCTTTTTTCTTTGGAAAAAACCAATGAGTATACCGGCGTGTATCATGTTTTGGGTGGTGTAATTGATCCGTTGGCCGGGATTACACCGGACAAACTCAAAATCCGTGAGTTGGTTGAAAGAATAAAAAAAGGCCAAATCACTGAAGTTATTTTGGCTTTGAATTCGGACTTATCGGGTGAAACCACCATGCTTTATTTGACAAAACTATTGAAACAATTTAAAACTATAAAGATCACTCGCTTGGCTCAGGGTTTGCCAATTGGCAGTGATTTGGAATATATCGACGAAGTAACCCTAACCTCTGCCATCAAAGGTAGAAAAGAGCTCTAGCTCATTGGAGAAAACATGAGAATCGACAGACCGACGGCTTTAGGGTCGGCAACTGCCGACCTCCTTACAAACGCAACGCCTTACGTTGCCGCCAGTGCTAATTTGGGTCAGACGACTGACCCCAATGCCCCGGCTCGCATGACTGATCAAGCAGTGCAAAAGTCTTTTCTTGCCGAAGTTGAAAAGGCAACGCAAGAAATTGCCGCACCCGGCCAAACCATTGGTAATCAGCCAGCTGACAGTCGTCGAAAGGAACCTTTCCGAAGTCGTCGACGCCATCGGGTGCCTACGTCCGAACCAGAAAAACCGGCGCCGGTTGATTCGGTCGAATTTTCGGCCGAGGCCTTGGCTTTGGCCAAGCAAAACAAAAGCGCCCAAGGTTGAACTTGAGCGCTTTCTTTTTTTATCTGAGAGTTTAGATTTTTTCAATTTGGATTAAAGTGTATGGTTGTCGGTGGCCCACTTGCTTGTTGTAGCGAGTCTTGGCTTTATATTTGATAACTGACACTTTGTCGGCTTTGGCCTGTTTTAGGACTTTAGCTTCGACTTTGGTTGAAAGCAAAGGTTTGCCCACCTGGACGTCTTTGCCTTTTTCATCAGTGATCAAAAGAGTATCAAATTTGACGATTTCGCCGTCTTTTTTATTAAGTTTTTCAACTTTGATTTTATCGCCGGCTTTAACTAAATATTGTTTACCGCCGGTTTTTATTACTGCTAAAGACATAAGGAAAATATTAATAATTAACCTTTTTAGTTTAGTCTTTTTGTCTAAAAAAGTCAAGGCATAAAAAAAGCAGCATAACTAGGTTATGCTGCGCTTGGAAATTCATTGGTAAAACAACCCATGCAATGGCCGAGACCATAAGCGTTCACGACTTTCTTGAAGCCTGGAATCGAAAGGTAATGAAGTGAATCCGCACCGATAAACAGCTGGATTTCTTCAATCGTTCGGCTGGCAGCCGTAAGCAAACTGCCATCTTTAGTCTCGGTGCCGCCGTACGGGCAAGACGCGATCACTGGCGGTGAAAAACTAAGAACGTGAACTTCGGTCGCACCGGCAGCCCTAAGCATGTCAACGATTCTTTTGGAGGTTGTCGCCCGCACGATAGAATCGTCACCGATTGCTACCCGCTTACCGCGAACTACTGCCGGATCAATGCCGTGCTTAAGGATGATCAACTGATCGCGATGACCCTGGGTATCGACTTGAAAGTTACGCAAGTCGTGCGCTCGGTTGATACCAAAGGCAAACGGAAGCCAAAAGTCCAAATCGACTTTTTCCAGCGCGGCTGGTCCTTCTTGAGCCAGCAAAGCCAATATCCGTTGGCGGCCATAGGCTTGGGCAAAACTCAAAGTGGCAGTGCGGCCAGAGTCAAGCACCGGCACGATCAGGTCAACTTTGGGCAATCTATCGCTTGTTGACAGCTCGTCAAAAAGTTCAAGACCAAGCGCCTCGCGGACTTTGGTGACACTGCGTCCCCACAAGCAAGAATCCGGTCGGGCGGTATAGACAAAGTTGAACGAACAATGAGCGGTTTGGGATTTATCGCCATCAAGCCAGAAACTGTGAATATCTTGATCTGGCGAAATGACGATGACATGACCGGGTTTGACGTGTTTGATTGGCGTCGCACCAACAGTTCTGATGGCAGCATCTTCGGAGGCGAGAATGTGTCCCCCGCCGGGAAAACGGCCAAGGTGTAAAGGATGAACCGCCCGGCAATCGCACGCAGCAATAGTATATCCGTCCCAGATGATTACTACGGCGTAAGCCAAGGTTAACCGATTCAGAACCGACAAAACACGTCCGACGATCCCTTCGCCACTTGACTTCTCAAGCAGGCGCAAAATGACTTCCGAGTCGGAAGTCGATTGGAAGGTTACGCCCAAAGCTTCAAGTTCTGGGCGATATTGGTCGGCATCAAGAATTTCGCCGTTGTGAACTACGCTAATACATCCATCCTCGCTGACAAACGGATGAGCGTTTTGTAACAAATTGGCGCCAGCCGTGCCGTAACGGGTATGAGCCGAAGCGATTCTGCCAGGCAACGGTTTGAGCTTAAGCTTAGCCTGGAGATTTCTGATCATTCCTTCGGCTTTTGAAACGGTAATTTTTCCGTCTTGCCAGACACCAACACCGGCTGCCTGATGGCCCCGGCCTTGAATTGCAGTCAATGCTGCTAGTGCTATTTCAGCCGCATTATCCATTCCGGTAACATGAGCTATTCCGCACATACTCTATATCCTCCCTCTGCCATGGTTGAATATTCCAAAATGTAAAAGGAGCTACGCCCCTCCGGCTACATTTTACTTTTTGTTGGCGTGATTGTCAAACCTAGAGTAATTTGGAGATGTAAAAGTCAACTGGCGCAAATTCGTCAGTTAAAACCTTGATTTTTGAGCTATTGGCAGGCTCTTTTTGCCAAAGATGATTTAAGAGTGGTTTTTGTTCCTCGTTAGCCATTTGCTGCATTTCGGCTAAAGACAGTCGCTGGTTATTTTTAGTTGCGATTAAAATTATATTTTGAAATTTATCCGTGTTACTACCGTCATAAAAATGAGCGGGAAAAATATAAACTTGGGGAAAATACTCTTTGATGGTTTTGTATTCAGCTTGGAAAAAAATGGATTTTTCCCCTGCCAACGCCGAAATGACATTCAAAACTAAAATACCATCATCAGCCAGCGAATCGTAAATTCGTTTCATTGCCTCTTTGGTGGTCAGTTGAAATGGGATTGAATAAAAAGAAGCATAGGCGTCGCCATAAACGACATCATATTTGGCTTGATTGTTGTTTAAAAAAATTCGGCCGTCTTCGTGAAAAATGGTCAGGCGCGGGTCGGGTTTTAAATTAAAAAATTTTTTGGCCACTTCGGTGACTTGCGGGTCGATTTCCACTACAGTCATTTTAGCGTTGGGTTTTCTTTTTAAAAAATCCATTGGTGCCAAATAAGCGCCGCCACCCAAAGTTAAAGCATTTTTAATTTCGGGTTTAAATAAATTATCAAGCTGATAAAGATACTGGTAAACCGAAAATAATTCCGGTGAATCGCGATAGATAATTGAATGAGATTCGGTAGCTAAATAAAGTGATCTGACCGGTCGCTGGTTTTTTGCATAAATTTGATCTTTGACCGTAATATGATTGTAAGTGCTGTCAGCTTCATAAACAAACGGCGTCGGTTTGACTAGATTAAGCAGCCAAAGTGCGATTACAAGTCCTAAAAAAGCGATTTTGATAATTTTTTTGCCGCCAAGTAAAGAAGTTATAAGTAAAACAAAACTTAAACCAAAAAGAATTTGGGTACTGCCAAAAGTCGGAATTAAATAAAAGCCGGCCAAAAAAGTGCCAAAAATTGAGCCGATAGTTGACAGGGCATATAAATTTCCGGCCACGCCGCCGGATTCTTCAACGTTTTGAACTTTAAGGCGAATTGCGTAAGGTGAAACAATGCCTAAAATCAAGCTGGGCAAAGCAAATAAAATTAAAGTGGCTAAAACCGAACCAAGTTTAATGCCAAATTTCAGGCAGTAAACAATTACCGGTTCTTTGATGACAGTGATTAATAAAATACTTAAACCCGCCAAAAAAAGAACCTGGGCTAAAAAAGAAAGTTTAGGGTTGGTATTGGAAAATCGGCCACCCAAATAATAGCCCAAAGTCAAAGCACCTAAAATTATGCCAATTAAACTGGCCCAAACATAAATAGATGTTCCTAAATATGGTGCTAAAATTCTCGAACCAATCAGTTCTAAAACCATTACGACTGATCCGGCAATAAAAATTATAATCCCCAATCGATCAATTTTTAATTTTGTCATTTTTTTTATTTAAAAATTAAATTTTATCTTATCCCCCACTTTAAAATTATTTTCTAGCGCCTCATTGGCGTTTATTTCTAAAACATAATTCACCGGCTTGGGTGAATAGTATCTGGTTAAATTTTTATTGTCTTGAGTCGGTACATTTTTTTCCATACCAACTATTTGGTCATCGGCAAGCCAAATAATGTCAATGGGAAAATTCATATCTTTCATCCAAAAACTTCTAATTTTATAGTCAGGATAAGTAAAAAGCATCCCATGATTTTTTTCCAGGCTGGTTTTGTTGCCTAAACCTTTAATCTGTTTTTCAGTAGTATCGGCAATTTCTACTTTAATTTCTGTGTTATTAATTATTACTGATTTTTCAGTTTTCATAAAACAGCCGCTTAAAAATAACAAACATAAAATCAGTAAAAACTTAAGATGATTTTTTTTCATTTTTAACGCGATAGATTGCAAATAAAACCACAGCCAAAATCAGCATCAGCAAAACCAAAACGCCCAAGGCAATGATTTTTCCTTTGGAATGTAAAAACAGTGAAGCGGTACCAAAAGCCGTCACCAAACAATACAGAAAAATTACGGCTTGGCGATGACTAAGGCCGATTTCCAGCAGTCGAAAGTGCAAATGCTTATTATCCCCCGAAACCGGCGATTTGCCTTGCCAAAGCCTTAAAATGACGATTAAAACGATATCCAAAAGCGGAATACCCATAATCAGTAAAGCCGTGGCGATTTTTGAGCCGGAAATGACTGACAAAATTCCCAACAGAAAGCCACAAAAAACGCTGCCACCTTCACCCAAAAATATTTTGGCCGGATGCCAATTGAAAAGCAAAAAGCCCAAACAAGCCCCGGCTAAAATCAAAGCCATAATGGAAGTGCCTGAAAGCGGTACGTCCCAGTATAAACTAACAATAAAAATAATAATTGAAGCTATAGCGGTAATGCCGCTAACCAAACCATCCAAACCGTCAAGAATTTTGCTGGTATAGGTTGTGGCCAAAAGCCAGAAAAATGTTAAAGCTACGCCAAAATAAAACGGAAAAACAATGATGCCGCCAAACGGATTGGTAATATTTTGAATCCGAATGCCGGCCAGCAAAACCAGTAAAACCGCGGCAATCGGAAAAATTAGCTGCTGCCAAGGCTTGAGGCTGTAACGGTCGTCAAAATATCCGCCGATCATTAAAATCGCACCGGCAATGATGATGCCAAAAATATAAAGGTTGGAAATTTTTACATCCGAAACATAGCCAAAACTCCAAAAAACCAAAGTGGTAATGACAAATGAAAAATAAATTGCCACGCCGCCCAAAAGTGCAATTGGATTTTGGTGAATTTTTCTGGGACCGGGTTTATCAACAATTTCAAAATAGACAGCCACTTTTTTAACTATTGGCGTCAAAAAGAGACTGCAAAAAAATGAAAGAATAAATGGTAAAAAATAAAAAGTAGACATTAAATCTCTTTGGCTTTTTGAATTAAAATTTTATCAGCGCCGGCAATGGTGATAATGTCGCGCCTGGTAATTTGGCCAGAAATCAAATAATTGGCCAGTTGGTCTTGAATTTTTTCCTGAATCACGCGTCTTAAGGGTCTGGCGCCAAATTCCGGATCATAGCCCATTTGAGCCAGTTCAGTAATTGCTTGGTTGGTCGCTTTGAGCTTAATCCCCTTTTCTTCCAAATTCTTTTTTACTTTTTTTAGCATCAATTTGGCAATGGCTTCAACGTCAGGCATTGATAAAGGTTTGAAAACAATAATGCCATCAAACCGATTTAAAAATTCCGGCCGGAAATATTGGTTTAAATGATTATCGATCAGTTGCTGTTTAATCGTTTCCAATGGCTGATTTTGTTTTACCATGTCCTGAATAAATTTAGTGCCGGCATTGGAAGTGGCAATGATAATGGTATTGGTAAAATCAATGGTTTTGCCCAAAGTGTCAGTCAGCCGGCCGTCATCCATGACTTGCAAAAAAACATTCAAAATATCGGGATGAGCCTTTTCAATTTCATCAAGCAAAATCAAGGAGAAAGGATTTTTTTTGACGGCTTGAGCTAAAAATCCGCCTTCATCGGCGCCCGGATAGCCCGGCGGCGCGCCAATCAAACGGTTGATGCTGGATTTTTCTTGATATTCGGACATATCTAAGCGAATCATGTTTTCTTCAGCGCCAAAATAAACTTCCGCTACGGTTTTAGCCAATTCGGTTTTGCCC
>JBAYJS010000051.1:0-7051 GCA_041664985.1 Candidatus Buchananbacteria bacterium
AAGAAGTTGAAACCAAGGTTGAAGAATTAAAGAAAATCAAAGACTCCGAAGATTTGGAAAGCATCAAGCGCCACACCCAGGAGCTAAATGACGCTGCCCAAAAAATCGGTCAGGCAATTTATCAAGCTCAGCAACAAGCCTCTCAACAACCGCCAACTGGCGAGCAAGCTTTTGGACAAAACGAACAAAAAGCCGAAGAAGGGCAAGTGGTTGACGATAAAGCCGATAACAAATAAAATAAGATTATAATCCAGGCGAGGCATTCTGCCTCGCCTTAATAAATTTATGGAAAAACAACCAGACCAAAATCAAATTCAAATCCGCGATACTTTTGCCGGCGGCGAATATGCTAATGCCATGAGCGTCAGCCATACCAAAGAAGAGTTTTTATTGACGTTTCTTAATATCATTGCCCCGTCAGGCCGGGTGGTCGGTAAAATTATTACCAATCCAGGCCATCTCAAAAGAATTATCCGCGCCTTGGACGAGAATTTAAAAAAATATGAAGCGGCTTTTGGCAAAGTTCAGGAAGCCGAAGCGCCAAAAAGCGAGATTGGGTTTAAAGCGGAATAATTAAGAAATTCTAAATCTGAAATCCTAAATCCAAAACAAACCACAAATTCTAAATTACAAATTATAAACGTTTAAAAATTGGTGTTTGGAATTTGAAGAATTGTTATTTATAATTTGTTTATAATTTAGATATTAGAATTTAGGATTTAATTAAATTATGGCCAAAGATTATTATCAAACTTTAGGTGTTAATAAAAGTTCATCAGCCGACGAAATTCGGAAAGCTTATTATAAACTGGCCCATCAGCATCATCCGCACAAAGGCGGCGATGAAGCCAAGATGAAAGAAATTAATGAAGCTTACGGCGTTTTAGGCAATGCCGACAAGAAAGCACAATACGATAAATTCGGTCAAACTTTTGATCAGGCGCGCTCGCAAGGCGGTGGGGCCGGGTTTAATGATTTTTCCGATTTTGCTTCAGCCTTTGGCAACCAGGGTCAATCAGGCAATTATTCTTTTGATTTTGGTGATATGGGCGATTTGTTTGGTGATTTATTTGGCATGGGCTCTCGCAGTAAAAAATCCGGGAAAAAACAAGGGTCAGACATTGAAGCGGAAATGGTTATCAGTTTTTTTGAAGCGGCTTTTGGTACGGAAAAAAATATCAGTTTGAATAAAGATGCAGTTTGCAAAAAATGTAACGGGAGTGGTGCCGAGCCGGGCGCAAAAATTAATACTTGTAAAACTTGCGGCGGCAGCGGTCAGGTAGTCAGAAATATCGGCTTTGGTATTGGTTTGCCCAGTGTTTGCACCGATTGCGGCGGCAGCGGTAAAAAAGCGGAAAAAGAATGCAGTCAATGCCGCGGTAAGGGTACGGTCAAAGAAACTGAAAATATCGCCGTTAAAATTCCAGCCGGTATTGATAACGGCCAAACCATTCGTTTAGCCGGTCATGGTTCAGCCGGTCAAAAAGGCAGTTCGGCCGGGGATTTATATTTGAAAATCAGAGTTGCACCCGACAGCCGATTTTTCCGCGACGGATTTGAAATTAAAACCAAAGCCGAGATTTCTTTTGCCCAAGCGGCTTTGGGCGGAAAAATTGAAATTGACAGTTTGGACGGAAAAATTACTTTAAAAATTCCCGAAGGCACGCAAAGTGGCAAGGTTTTTTTCCTTAAAGGCAGGGGAGTGCCGCATTTGCAAAGCCGCGGCCGCGGTGATCAGCTAGTTGAAGTGATTGTAAAAACGCCGACGCGGTTATCAAAAAAACAAAAAGAAATTTTGAAAGAGCTTGATAATGAATTATAATAGAATTAGGAAGTTAGAATTTCAAAATTTTAATAAAAATTTCTAAGCCTATTTCTATGGAATTTAATTCCAATTTTGCTACCACTACCGGTTTGAACCTGATTAATAGTTTTACCGGTCAGTTTGCTAATACCGCCAATCAGGCGGCCGCTTCCAGTCAAGATTTGTGGCTTAGTTTTTTTGGCATCAATTGGACAACGCCGACTTGGGATTTGATTATTTTACTTTTTTTGATCGTCAGTGTTTTAATTTATAGCTTTACTCTGGGCCGCGATCGAATCGTAGCGGTTTTAGTCAGCACTTATTTGGCTTTGGCCGTTACCACCAATTTGCCGTTTATGAATAAAGCCAGCGCTTGGCTGAGCCAAAACCAAGTTTTTGGCTATCAAATCCCGGTATTTTTATTAGTCTTTGCGATTTTGTTTTTTATGCTTTCGCGCAGCGCCTTGACCCAGGGCATCAGCAATCTTTCGGGCAGTTGGTGGCAAGTGGTAGTTTTGTCCTTACTACAAGTTGGTTTGCTAATCAGCATCATTCTTTCTTTTTTGCCTCAAACAGTTGCCAATTCATTTTCCGAATTTACCAAAATAATTTTTATCAGCGATTGGGGTAAATTTTGTTGGATTATTTTACCGATTTTGGCCTTAGTTTTTTTTCAGCCCAAAACCGCCAAGCGATTTGATATGTCAAAATTTGACTTGGATTAATTTTTTGTTTAAAGTATTGAAATTATCATGGCCCGTTCGTCTAACGGTTAGGACGCATGGTTCTCATCCATGTAATAGCGGTTCGATTCCGCTACGGGCTACCATTTAAAAAGTCGCCAAAATGGTGATTTTTTGGTATCATTAATGTGTCAAAAAATAATTACACTATGAGAAATATTTCAAAAAGACCAATTATATGGTTTGTCATCGCCGCACTTATATTATTAATATTTCTGGCGAGTTGGTTTACCAATGACGTGCAGCCGAATGAAGTCACGGCTTATTGCCTTATCCTGTTAGTTTTTGGCGGCGCCTTCGAATTATGGCAATGGCTGAAAACTCAAAATCGAATATATCGTTACGCATTCGGTATCTGGCTGGCAGGTCTGATTCTTATAGGCTGGGTCAATGGCGCTGTTGGGATTATTGGCAGCGAAAATAATCCCGCCAATTTAATGTACGGTGCCGTGGTCGTTGTCGGACTTATTGGTTCACTTATTGCCAGATTCAAGCCGCGAGGAATGGCACTGACATTATTGATTTCGGCGCTGGTTCAAATATCAATTCCTTTTGTGGCTCTGTTTATTTGGCCGGCTCGAGTTTCTTGGGGCGAGGCCGGAGTTATCGGCGTGATAATTTTTAATGCTATTTTAGCCGCACCTTTTATTTTGTCGGCATTGCTGTTTTGGCGCGTGGTAAATAAGTAATAAAAATAATAGATAATAAATACAAAAGTTTGCCAGTCATTAAGGCAAGCTCTACCAAAAGCATTAAATATTAAACAGTTAGTTTGATGCCAATTTACGTTGACAAAAATAAATGTCCACAAAATCATGCTTGTCCGGCCATAAAGGTATGTCCGCAAAAAGCCTTATCGCAAAAAGGTTTTAGCGCGCCAAAAGTGGATATGAAAAAATGTCTGGAATGCGGAATTTGTTCAAATTTTTGTCCCAAAAACGCTTTGCAACTTCGGTAATTTGAATTTTGATTTGCCGTCCAAATCGCCAAAATGGCGATTTTTTGCTATCATAAAAGTATATGGCATATACTAATAAAGTTTTACCAATCATTAAATCAGCCGGCAAAGAATTATTAAAATATTACGGTAAAATTGAGGCTTCCGGCCAGAAAGGAAAACTGGCTCACAGCATTGTAACCAAGCTTGATTTAAAAACCGAAAAATATCTTGCCGCCAGTTTGCATAAAATTTACCCGGCAATTGATTTTTTTGGCGAAGAATATGGCGGTAATAAAAAAGCCAAAAGATTTTGGTTGGTTGATCCAATCGACGGCACAGCCCATTTTATGCGGGGTGTCCCTTTTTGCACTACCATGATTGCCCTGATTGACTCTGGCAAAGTTGTCTTTTCTGCCATCAATAATTTTGCCACTGGCGAAATTTTTCACGCTGAAATTGGCCGCGGTGCCAAGCTAAACAATAAAACAATTCATGTCAGTAATCGTCAATTGGTTGACGGCTATCTGACGTATGAAATAAATTTTGATCAAAAGAAAAATCTCGACTTATTTTTGGATTTAAGGGAAAAAACCATGCTTTTTAAAACGGTGACTTGTGGTTACGAAATGGGTTTGATTGCCCAGGGCAAAATTGAAGGTCGCATTGCTTTGGATCCGTATGGTGACGATTGGGATTATGCGGCCGGATCATTGCTGATAGCTGAAGCTGGTGGCAGAGTAATCAATATTGGCAAAAATTCATATGACTACAAAAATCATAATTTCATTATGGGTAATACCAATATTTGCCGAGAAATAAAAAAACTTTACCATATTTAATAAAATTTTTAACCTGCTTACTTTTGAGCGGGTTGGAATAAATCAAATTATTAATAACTTAATTATATGGATCAAGGCAACATTACCACGACATTTACACTGGAAAACAAAAAAATTGTAAAAAATCTCGGCTTAGTTCGGGGAATTACCGTTCGTTCTAGGTCAATCTTTGGCTCAATTGGCGGCTCACTTCAAACTTTAGTGGGCGGTAATATTTCGTTATTTACCAAGCTCTGTGAAACTACCCGCGAGGAATCTTACAAGTTAATGATTTTACATGCTGAGGAAATTGGCGCCAATGCCATTATTGGAGTACGCTATGATGCCAATGACGTCATGGGTGGCGTAACCGAAGTCCTTTGCTATGGCACAGCCGTAGTCGTGGCTGACTAAAATTTAGCTACGTTTTAACCGCCAAATTGGTAATTTAAAAAAAATAACTATGTCTAAAAAAACATTTTTAATTGCTTTGATTAGTTTTCTTGGTGGCGCTTTGTTGATGTATATTTTAAAAACTTTGTTCTAGTTTTATTTTACTGACTGCAAAAGCAGCGCGCGAGTGCGCGGGCCAACCAGGCCGTAGCCGGTGGTAGTTTCACTGCCTTGGCAAATAATTTTATTGGCGCATTGAAAACGCTTAACAGCGTTTTTAGTCATTTGGCCAAAAGTGGTGGTTTCTTGGCCTAAAGATCCGTTGCCGGATTTAGCCACAAAAAAACCGATCTGATTGAGAGTTTTTTGTAAAGTTTTAACTTCGGTATTAGTATCACCCAATTTTAAATTTTTGGTTAAAAAATATGTCGGCTCGGTATTTTTAACGCAGCCGGCCCAAGGCTTGGTTCCTAACTGAGTGTATAAATATTTGGCATACGCCAAATTACCTTCAACCGTGTAAATATCCATACCCATGTCAGCGGCAATTTTGGTATGGATTTTTTTGTCAATTTGAAATATACCAATATATAAATTGCTGCCAAGCAAAGGCGTGCCGTCATTATTATATTGTCTAAAGCCGGATTCGCATTTGGCAATTGAAATCATTGCCGGAATATCAGCAAAATAAGTGCGGACTTGCTGCTCGGTTTCTACTAGAGTTGGCAAAGTTGTAGTTGATTCAACAGCAAACAGGTTTGATTGGGGATAGAAAATCAGCGCTAAAAAAAATGTACTCAGGCCAAATCGGCAAAGGTTATTTTTAAACCAAAAAGTAATATGTTTGTTTGCCATGCCGGTTTATTTGGCTTTAATCAAAGTTTTTAAAACCCATTGGTCGGATTGATCAATTCTCACCCAACCGGATTTTTCTTCGTAAATGGTAACTTCGGTGCCTTTGGCCAGCTTATTGATACTTTTGTATTTGGTGCCCGGACCGTTTCGGACATTGATGCCGTTATTAATGATAGTGCCATGGTATAAAAATGGATAAGCACCCATTAAGTGCGGTAACATCCGACCGGGTTCGACAAAATATTGACCGGGTAAATTGTAAGCGCAAGTGGCACTGGCGCCGCCGTCGGCCTGGAGCTGATTTTCCAAAGGCACGCCGGCAGCCAATAAAGCATTGCTGGCATCTTCAATGTAAGCGCCGCGGCTACAATAAACCACTAATTCTTTACCGTCTGGTTTGACGCCGACAAATAGTCGGGAAGTACCATTACCGTCGCCTTTAATGGTGACAGTTGGCGCAAAGCCTTCCACGGCCTGATCGCCGCTGGTGACAAAAGTTTGTTCGTCAAAATCAGAAATTTTTGCCGTGGCGGTTTTATTATCAATGATTAACATCCGGCGACTTTGAAGCATGTCTGTTATCGGCCGGCTGCCACTGGTGATATAAGTACTGCTCGCAAAATTTGATTTTAAAGCTAAGCTCAAATCGGTAGTCTGGCCGGTGATATTAAAATAAGGCATGTTCCAAACAAACTGAGCGCCCGGATTTTGAGTTTTAGCTTGTTCAATCGCCATCCTGTCAAACGCCCAATTACTGGCGTTTTCGGCAGTAAAAGGTGATTGGACTTCACCCCAAACCATTTCCGGCGTTGATGAAGCAATTAAGCGGATTTGGTTGTAGGGCAGATAAATTATGGTTAGATAATCCAAATAGCCATTACCCGGTTGGGGTTTGAAAAAACTGGCAATGCCGCGCGCTTTAGCCCAAGTTAAGGGCGTAAAATCTTTAGGCGTTGCGGCCGACCAAACTTTGGGTGTTGTTTTTTTGGCAGTTGCTGCTTGAGTTTGGATTGGTAAGGCGATTGCTGTGACAAAAAGTAATATCAAGATGTAGGTGAATTTTTTCATAAAGTAAAATAAAAAATATTTAGATAAAGGTATTATATCATAAATTTGTTTTTTAGAATAAGCATTGATATACTAAAATTAGCTAAAATAAATTTTTAATCATGAATTTGCCTCAGTCAAAAGCCAATCTAATCAAACCTCGTTACGGCCAAAATTCAATTGCTGAAATTGCGCCTTCGGTTTTAAGTTTGTTTGGCGTTTCAACCAAAAGAAAAATTTTTCCATTTTTAAAAAAAGAAAAAAACAAATACCAAAAAGTAATTTTGTTTATCGTTGATGGTTTTGGCTATGATCATTTTAAAAAGTATCAGAAAAATTTACCCTTAATTAAAAAGTTGAAAAAAAACGGGCAAATACGGCAAATTACTTCGGTTTTTCCGACCACCACGGCATCAGCTTTAACTACCATTTATACCGGTTTGACGCCGCA
>JBAYJS010000052.1:0-6996 GCA_041664985.1 Candidatus Buchananbacteria bacterium
TGATTGCCGACGACATCGGAAACGATATCCAAGCTTCTGGTCAAAGCAACGCCGCCAGTCGTTAAAGTATAAAGACTTCGAGTAAACCTGACCAAAATAATTTTTTGGTATAATTTGCCAAAAATCGGCAATTTCAAACGCAGCGAATCGGAAAAATATTTTCCGGTTTTGGTTTTAACAAATATTTTCAAACCCCCGGCTAAAGCCAAAAGTCCAATACCCAAAGCCCACCAGTATGTTTTTAAAAAATCACTCACGCCAATTAATAATTTGGTAGAAAGAGGCAATTCCGCTCCGGTTTCCTGCAAAACCGAAGTTAACTGAGGAATGACAAAAATCATCATTACCGTACCAACTACCAAAAGACCGGTAACAATAAATGCCGGATAAATCATGGCGCCTTTTATTTTGGAGGATAGGTCGTAATCTTTTTCTTGTTGATCGGCCAAATAATTTAAAACTTCGTCTAATTTACCGGAGGTTTCACCTGACCTGATAATATTGATAAAAAAATCAGAAAAAATTTCCGGATGACGGCTCAAAGCGGCTGATAATTTAGCGCCACCTTCCACATCATCGGCTACCTCCGAAATAACCGTTTTTAAAACTGGACTTTCCGTTTGACTGATTAAAATCTTTAGGCCTTGAACCAAAGGAATAGTGGCCGAAACAATAACCGAAAGCTGACGGGAAAAAATTACCAAATCTTTTATTTTTACCCGATTTAAAATTTTCAGCGAACGTTCAAAAAAACCGATTTTTTCTTCGGTCAAAGATAAAATTGTCAGGTTTTGATCAGCCAGCATTTCTGCGGCCACGTCTTGCGAAGCGGCTTGAACCATCCCCTCGTTGATTTCTCCGTATTGTTCCTGAGCTTTATAACGAAAATAAGGCATAAATAATTTTAATAACCCTAACCTTTAGCCATCGCCCTAAAATTTTGCGGATCATTGGCATATTCAATTGCCTGATCAATTAAAACTTCTCCCGACCTGACCAATTCAGCAAGAGACTGATCCAAACTCAGCATTCCTTCGGCTCGAGAACTTTGCAAAATCGTATTAATTTGTTTTATTCTTCCTTCTCGAATCAATGATCTGACCGCTTCATTGGCAATTAAAACTTCCGCAGCCAAAACCTGCCCCCCGCCAACCTTTGGCACCACTCTTTGAGTAATAATGGCCAATAAACTTTCCGACAACAAAAGCGGTGCTCGCTGTTGTTGTTCAGCGGAAAAACTGGAAAAAATTTCTTCAATTGTTTGGATGGCTGAGGTTGTTTCCATGGTCAATATTGCTAATCGGCCGGAATTGGCAAATTCCAAAACCAAAGGGATTGTTTCCTTTTCACCGGTCACACCAATTGCCACTACATCAATGTCTGCTTGCTGACAATATCTCAAAGCATCGGTAAATGAATTAACATCACGGCCAACTTCTCTTTGCTCAATCAGACTCTCTTTATTGACAAAAAGATATTCAATCGGTTCTTCAACCGTTATGATATTTTCTTTTCGGCTTTTATTGATTTCCTCAATGATTGAAGCTACTGTCGTGGTTCGGCCCGAGCCATAAGGCCCGGTAACTATAATTAAACCCGCTTTTTTGTCGGTCAAACCGTAGACTGATTTTGGCAAACCTAAATTAATTATCGGCGGCACTTGAGCCGGAATCAGTCTCAAAGAAGCCGACAAAAAACCTTTTTGGAAAAAGAAATTAACTTTGACCCGAAACTGCTTGGCAACTTCTTTGATAAAAATAATTTCTTTCTTTTCTAAAAGTTTTTTTTGTTGAAATTCATCAAGCCAATCTTGAGCCAATTTGGTCACAAAATCGTTGGTAATTATTTGTTCATCTTTAAGCTCAACCAATTCTTCGTCAATTCTTAAAGTCGGATAGGCCCCCACTGTCAAATGGACATTTGATGCCCGTTGTTTGGCTCCAGCCGTCAGAATTTTATTGATAATAATATTAAATGCCGCTTCCATAAAAATTTTTAGCCGATTACTTGTTTAATTTTTTTCACCACTTCGGAAGGCATAAAATGAGCTTTAATCAAATAATCAACCGCCCCCAATTCCAAACCTTTTTTGACCTCATCCTTTTGGCTTAAATTTGTCAAAAGAATGATTGGCACATTTTTTATCTCTTTGTCATTTCTTACGGCTTTGAGAATTTCAAAACCGTCCATTTTGGGCAAAATAATGTCGAGCAAAACTAAATCCGGTTTTTTTTCTTTTATCATTTTCAGTCCTTTATCGCCGGTTGCCGCCAAGGAAACTTCAAAACCTTCCAAACCAAGCTTGGTCGCGTAAAGCTCAGCCAAAAATTCATCGTCTTCAACTAGAACAATAGTTTTTTTATCAGCCATAATTTTAAAATTTAATTTTTATCAATTATTTAAAGGTTAAAGCTGCGATACCCTCATCACCTCTTCAACGGTGGTTATGCCTTGAAGTGCTTTAATCAGACAATCCTGAGTCAAAGTAATAAAGTCTTGTTTTGCCAAAGCCTTTTTAATGGCGGTAACATCGCCGCCCTGATTAATCAACTCTCTAAGCTCATTGTTAACATCAATTACTTCTGACACGGCAATTCTACCCTGATAGCCTAAATTACCGCAATGAGCGCAGCCCTGGCCTTTATAAAATACCAATTTATCGGTTTTAACATCTTTCAAATATTTAGCGGGCACGCTGTCAATTTGCTCTTTAATCCTTTTCATAATGGTTTCGGGCACTTCAGACTGAACTTTACAATCGGGACAAATTTTTCGCGCCAACCTTTGGCCGATAACCAAATTAATAATTGATGAAAGCAAAAACGGTTCAGCGCCTAAATCCATTAATCGGGGAATGGCGCCGATGGCGCTATTGGTATGTAAAGTCGACAAAATCATATGGCCCGTTAAACTGGCGTGAACAACCAGCTCGGTGGTTTCTTTATCCCGAATTTCACCAAGCATAACGATATTTGGATCTTGCCGTAAAATCGCCCTTAAACCGGAGGCAAAACTGAATCCGACTTCCGGATTGATTTGTGATTGATTCACACCAGAAATATAATATTCAATCGGGTCTTCCAGGGTTACAATATTCACACCCTCTTGGTTTAGCATGGTTAAAATTGTGTATAAAGTCGTAGTTTTACCGGATCCAACCGGACCGGTTAATAAAGTTAGGCCGTGAGGTTTTTTGATTACTTCTTTGATTAATTCAATGTGAATCGGATTAAAACCAAGCTGATCCAAAGCCGGCACTTGAGCCTGAGTATCTAAAATTCTCAAAACAATTTTTTCACCCTCAAATAATGGCAGCGTCGAAACACGAAAATCAATATCACGCCCTTCAATTGTCAACCTGATGCGGCCGTCCTGCGGTTTTCTGGACTCGTCAAGTTTTAAGTTGGCCAAAACTTTAATTCTGGCAACAATCGCCGAATGGATATATTTTGGCAAAACCAGCGAAGTTCTCAAAATGCCATCGATACGGTAACGAACCTTGGTATCTTTCATCGTTGGTTCAATATGAATGTCTGAAGCCCGCCCGTCGATGGCGTGGCGAATAATAACTAAAACCATTTTAGAAACCGGAGCGCTTTTGATCACTTCTTCCATTTCTTTGGATTCATCAGTAAACGATTTGGCGATACCGGCCTCCTCGTTAATTCCCGCCAAAGCTTCCTTAACTTCTTCGCCTAAAATCTGATATTGACGAAAAGCTTCCCGAAAGCTAATGTTTGAAATAATATAGTATCTGACTTTTAAATTGGCTTTTTGCGCCAAAAATTCAACCGCTTCAATCGCTTTGAAATTTTGAGGATTGATTAAACCAACATGAAGCTCATTACCCTCTTGCTCAAACGGTACCATCTTATAATTTTCCGCCACTTCTTGCGGAATCAAATTCAATACTTTTTTAGGAATCTGCCGACCTTGCAAATCAGCCAATGGAATATTCAAAAATTTTGATTTGACTTCAATAATTTTATCTTCGGCCACTAAATTTTCTTCTATAATTAAATCTTCCGGCATTTTCTGTCGGTCTTTAGCTTTTTTTTGAAGGTCAGCGGCGGTTTCACTGGTTAAAAGTTTGGCCGCAACCAAGGCTTCAATTAATTGATTTTGATCTTGATACATTTATTCAAAACTATCGAAATTTATTAAAAAGGATTTTGCTTACCTAAATTATCAACATTGACTGGCCCAAGCAAATGAGTTTTTAAATCAATATAAGGCGATTTTTGCAAAAAATCATCGGCAAAATTCGGCTCAATTTTAGTGATACTGATCGCCTGAATTTTTTTGTCGCTTAAATTGGTACTGACTTGAGTGGTTGTTAAAAAATTAGTATAAACCAGATAGCCAATCACTGCCAAAAGCAAAAGGCTAACCAAACCTAAGGCCAATTTTTTGCTTTTAGACATTTGTCTTGGCATTAGCATAATATCTAATTATTTTTATAATAATAAGTGAATATATTAATAGTGTAGCTTGGCGAATCCGGGCTGAAATAGACCGAATTAACATCAAAAATTCTCAAATTATATTCCAAGGCTGATAAAAATTGTTTGACTTCATTATAACTATTACCCTGGCCGCCGATTAAATTTAGACTGACACTTAATTTTTTAATATTACCGGCCAAATTCCCGTTTTGGCTGCTGCCAGAAGTCTCATTGATACTGACACTGGCCAGCAAAAGATTATTTTCTTGAGCTAAATTTTGCAATTGAACAAATAATCCGGGAATATCTTCTTCCTCGGGTAAAACTTCATTTAATTTCAACATTTCGGTTTGACTGATATTTTGATAATTGGCAGCCAACTTTTTCAAATTATCAAGATAGTTTTGACGTTTGATTAGCTCTTGTTTCAGGGTATCAATATTATATTTGCCGCCAATACCAACTTGCTGGTATTTCGGTTCCAAAATAAAATAATAACTCAGACCGATTAGAACAATAATAATCAAGACCGTGACGAATTTGTAATAACGCAAAACCGCCAACTTAAATTGAAGATCTTTTTTATTTTTATCGATTTTTGGTTCTGGCATCTTTTTAAAATTATTCAATCGGCTTTAAAAACACATTTGGCATAAATTCCAAATCAATATTGAAATTAACGCCGGTGTAACTGCCGGTTTGAGCATCAATTTCGGCTGACGCCGCGTCAATTTTTACATTTTTAATAAATTCCTTGGCTTGTTTGAATGCCACCAACTGTTTGGCAACTGACTGATAGTCTTTGCCGGAAGCGGAAATTACTAGCTTATCTTTTCCCGCCATGGAAAAATTAACATAACTAACCTCATTAATTGTATATTTTTCCAATAAACTGAAAAACTTAGTCCAATAGGTATGATCATTTAAAAGCTGTCTGACCGCGGCCAGTTTTTTTTGGGCAGCCAATGCCACGTCTTTATCTTTTTCATATTGATTAATTTCTTGGCTCAAAACTTCAATTTTTGCCTCTAAACTGTCAATATCCTGAGTAATTTTTACCTGATACCAGGTAATACCCAAATACCCGCCGACTAACAGCAAAATTACAACAAAAACTAAAGCCCCACTTTTAAAAAGTTTTTTATTCAATTCAAGCTCAGGCCGCTTGGACAGTTCCTGTGGAATTAAATTAACATCCAAATTGGAACCCTTCTCTCGTTTAAAATCTTTAGCTTTATTTTTTTTGTCTGACTTGGAATTTTCAAACTTCTTTTTGTCTGATTTATCTTTTTTACCAAAACCAAACAACCCAAAAGATTTCTTTTGTTCTTTAAGCTTCATTAATTCAATTTTAACATTTTCATCCACCGGTTCGGCTTGGGTCAAACGATCTTCTTTTTGAGCCGACGACTTGAAACTTGATTTTTCTTCATCTTGCTCGGCCAAAGCATCGGCAAACAAGTCAACTCGAACTTTTTCTTTTTCAGCGGGCAGTTTGGGGATATGTAAATTTTTTTCCGAAAGTCTGAAAGCTTTATTTAAATCCTTTTCCGCTTCGGATTTTTTTACAGCCGGTTTTGCCGGATCAATTTTTTTGGCAAAAAGCCGGCTTAAAACTGACTGTCTGGCCGGTTCTTTTAGCGGCTGGGTAATTTTTTCAAATTTTGGATTGGTCAACTCAATATTAACCAGCTTCGGCTTTTTTCTGGCCGAATTAATTTCTCTTTGATCTCTTTCTCTTAATTCATTTGGTAATAAATTGATTTCGGTCATAATTTTATTCAATATCGCGCATCGCTAAACCAATGGTAACAGAATAGCGCGGTCCGATTTCATCTAAAACCGGTTTTAATTCTTCCGGATACATCACTCTGGCCCACGGATCGCCCAAAAACACCCTCAAACCCATTAAATTTGACAAATACTCAGGCAGATTTAAAAGTAAGCTGGAACCGCCGGTTAAAATAATTTTTTCAATACTTTTTTGACCTTGATTGCGGTAAAGGTTTAAACTGTAGCGCAATTCATCAACAATCGGCGTCAAGGTGGCTTCAATGGTTTTTGGCACGCTGCCTTGGCCCATTCGATCCGGACTCATGCCAATATCATATTTAAATTGTTCCGCTCTGGTTAAATTAACATTTAAGCTGTTGGCAATCGCTTTGGTAATTGTTAAGCCGCCCACATCAATACTGCGATTTAGAACCGGAATGCTATTAACCACAATTGAAATGTTGGTTACCACCGAACCGATATCAACAATCATTAAGGCTGATTTGTCATTTCCCACCAAAGAACGGATTAAAGCGAAAGATTCCGTATCCAGGCTTAATAAATTTAACCCGGCCGACTTGAAAATATCAATATACTTTTTAACCAAATCTTTAGGTGCTGCCGTCAATAGGACTTTTAAGTACTGTTTTTCGGATTCTGAAGAGATTTTAATGAAACCTTTCTTTTTTAAATCACCATTACCGTTATTTTCTCCGTTTTCCGATTTTTGATCGGCTCCGGAGGGTGAATTAATCGGAAAATCTTCCAACAGTTTCCA
>JBAYJS010000053.1:0-6884 GCA_041664985.1 Candidatus Buchananbacteria bacterium
GCAATGGTAACACCGTCATTGGTAACAACTGGTGAGCCAAAACCTTTGTCCAAAACCACGTCGCGACCCTTAGGACCCAAACTGACTTTAACGGCATTGGCCACTTGGTCAATCCCGCGCTTGATTTTTAAGCGGGCATCTTCCCCGAAAAGTAATTGTTTAGCCATAGATTTAATTTATGATTAATAATTTATAATGCAAAATAATTAATTTTCAAACACTTTATCATTGAAAATGTAAATTTAAAATTTTATTCAATTACTGCCAAAACGTCTTCGTCGGATAAAATTTTGTATTCTTCTTTTTCAACTTTTACTTCTTCACCGGCGTACTTGCCAAAGATAACTTTATCACCGATTTTTAATCCGAGTTTGATAATTTTTTCACCGTCACCGATGGCCAAAACTTTGCCTTCGGCTTTTTTTTCTTTATCAACAGTGTCAGGTAAAATAATGCCTGATTTAGTGGTTTCTTCTTCGGTAAAAGATTGAACCACGATACGATTGCCTAATGGTTTTAGTTTCATATTTTTTAAAATTACTAATAAATTAAAGAGTAAATGCGAGGGTTAAATTAGCACTCTAGTTTTTAGAGTGCTAATTGTATATATATAGATTAAGGTATTTTAAAATACCTGTCAAGAGGTATTAATTTCTTTATTTTTAATCAAAAAATCCCAAAAAAATAGACTTATTTTGCCTTTATTGATTTTAAATTCAACCCCAAAATCAACCAAAAAACCACTACCCCAAAATAAAGCGTCCAGAAGTAATGATCAAAAAGACTGATGATTAAAATTGAAATTAAAGCAAGAAATAAAATTATTTTTTCTAAAGAAAAAGCATTCTTAATTAAAGCAGAAATTAAATAAAATAAAATCAGATAAAAAACCAAAGCGCCAAAAATTCCCAATTCAGCCAAAGCCAAAATATAGATATTATGAACCGGCTGATAATAATACCCCGGCCAAGCTGGATTAATTTTTTGGTAAACACCCAAAGTGTAATTACCTATCCCCTGACCAAGCAGTGGTGAATCTTTGGTTAGCTGCCAAGCCTGCTCGGTAAAAGTCATCCGCAATTGAATTGATGCCACTTCGGTTTTTTGTTCACCTTGAAATCTGACCAATAATGGATTTTGCAAATTAATCGCCAAAATCACCACCATCAAAAACATCAGAAAAAATACTTTCAGAAAGGTTTGGTTTAAAAAATAATCTTTTTTTTGCCAAAGCCAAAAAGCCAAAACAATAAAGCTAAAAATTGCCGCCAGCCATGCCGAGCGCGAAAAAGTAAAAAATAATCCCGGAATAATTGCCAGTAAACTGGCTAAAACAAAAATCCTTTGACTTTGAGTTTTGGCTTGTAGCGCCAGATAAATTAAAAATAGTAAACTAACAGTCAGAAATCCGCCTAGAATATTGGGATGAGGTAAACTGCCATAAGCTCTCAGCCATCGCTCAGCATCGGTTTGTAAAATAATCGAGCCGGCAACGGTTGGCCAGTGTTCAGCCAAACCCAACCATTTATTGGGAAAAATATATTGGGAAAAAAATTGCCAAACCGCAAAAACTCCCTGAATGGCACTGGTCAAAACCCAAGCAATGGCAATTTTTTCTATTTTAAAATTAAAAATTAAAATCATTGAACAAATCGCCACTGCTTCCAAAAGCGTCAACCAGCGATTATAGGCTAGATTGTAATCAAGCGCCCAAAAAATCGAAAAGCCACCAATAAGCACAAATAAAACAATCAGCCAATAAATCAAAACCCCTTTATCTTTTAGCCGGCTAAAAAAATCCGTTAAATTTATTTTTTTAAACCGTTTGTTTTTAAAAAGCCAAATCAAATATAAAAATAAAACCGCCCAAAGCAAAAGTTCGGTACCATACAAACAAAACCGGCCATATTCCCAAATACTGCCGTTAATTGCCGCTTCGCGCCAAATCAGCCTGGTTTGCCAGGGCAATAAAAAAATAAAAAGGTAAAAACCAAATTCAATTAATTTCTCTAACTTTTTCATTGATTTTTTCTAAAAGTTTTTCTCGCTTTTGATAAAAATATATTACCACAACGGCAATACCGGCACCAATCGTATTAAAAAATAAATCAAATGCATTATTATAATAACCGCCAACCTGCGCGCCAGCATTTAAAAATATTACTGCGCTTAGTTCAACTAATTCAACAATTGTGCCTAAACCCATGGCCATAAGCATTAAAACCGAAGCAAAAATGTAATATTTCTTTTTAATTTTTTGATCAATATAGCTGCTGAGCAAACTGTATAAAGCCAAAGTCGCAATAAAGCTGCCATAAGTATGAACTAAATTATCATAACGAAAAATATTTGGGATCAAATAAAAATTGTAAAGCCGCGAATCAGCAAAATATAAATTGCCACCCAAAAAATGCAAAAATCCAAGTACAGATAGAGACAAAACAATAAAAGAATCCAAATAAAGCTGCTTATCTAAAACCGTAACAATTAAAATGATAACTGTTACCAAAAATGTATAATACAAAAATTCATAGTTGGTTTCGACTAACGCATTGGCCGTAAATGCCGCCAAATATGCCAAAGTAAAAGCAAAAATCAAATATTTTCTGTTTTTCATTAAATAACCAAACATACTAATTTGAAATATTTAAATCATTAAGTCTTTTTTGCCATAACGATTGATACTCTTGCCGGCGATCATTTTCGTGAAATTTCAGCATAGTATCATTAATGACAACTTCAGTGTCAGTCGGTCCACCCGAAGAAAAAGATCTTTTTTTCATTTTTTTCAGTTCAATGGTTTTGGCAAATTTTTCCAAAAAATCACCAAAAAACCCGGAAAAAAATAATTCATCAGTTTTTTTGGAAAAATCAGTTAACCAATTATTACTGACAAAACGCCGACTGCTCATAATGGCGCTGTAAAAATTGGGCAAAAAATTAAAAAACTTTTGATTGGCCGCTAAAAATTTTTGGTAGGTCCCATCATCGTAAACCGGGGCTAAAGTTGCCAGCCAATAATTTAAATAAATATCTGACGATGGTAAAGCAATATCAGCCAAATCCAAATGGCTGTCAGTGATATAAAAACTTAAACAAACTCGATCGGCAATTTTTTTATCATGACGCCTGATACCCAAAAAACCAACCAGCAAAGTAATAATTAGCCGCGACCACCAAAGTCGACCCGTTTTGATAATGATAAAAAAATCAATGTCACTTGACGGACTGGCATTATTATAACCAACCGTATTGCAAATCGCAATGGTTTTAATAAAAGCCAAATGGCGCAAATGTTTAATCGTGCTTAAAGCAATTTTCATTTTCTTTTCGGCGATTTGATAGCGATCCAATCTGGTTTTAACAATTTGCTGACGGTTAGCTAAAAAATAAAAACCAGACTGACTGGCAATTACTTGATTTGGCCAATCGCCGTTTAAAGCAAAAATAACATCTGCCAAACTAAAAACTGTTTGGGTTTGATTTGGTTTTAGGTGAAGCCACTTGTAAATTTCAACCGAAGTTAAAGGATAATTAAAAATGTCAAAAAAAGCCAGGGTTTCTAAAATGGCTTTTTGCAATTCAGAAAATTTTTGGTTTTCATTAATCATCTTGTTTAGGTTTATCAAGTTGCATTACCTCAATACTGCTTTCACCGCCGGCAATTTTGATCACGTCTTTATCGATTTTTTTGAATTCCTTTGAAGCGGCATTATACATATTAACGGTGGTACTTAAATTGCTACCAAGCTTTTCCAAATACGTGTTATAGCTTGATAAGTGCCGACCCAGTTCTTCCACCCGTTTACGAATTTCTTTGGCCGACTCTTCAATTTTTAAAGCCCTTAAACCCTGCAAAACTGTTTGCAAATAAGCAAAAAAGGAAGTGGGTGAAACAATAATGACGTGTTTTTCTTTAAAAGCGTATTCAATTAAGTCGCGCGTATTAACTTTAATCGCGCCAACCTGATTGATTAACAAATCATAATAAATGCCTTCAGAGGGAATAAACATAAAAGCAAAATCCATAGTATTTTCTTTGGGCCGGATATACTTTGAAGTTTCATCAATTCGATTTTTTAAATCCTGTTTAAATTGTTTTTCCAATGGCTCTTTGGCTGATGGGTCTCTTTCATTTAAAATTCGATTGTAGTTTTCCAAAGAAAATTTTGAATCAATCGGTAAAATCTTATCCTGCAAAAAAATTACCGCATCAACAATCTCGCCATCGGAGAATTTATATTGCATCTGATAATTTTTTGGTGGCAAAACATTTTTCAAAACCGTTTCCAAATAGTACTCCCCTAAAATTCCACGCTGCTTGGGATTTTTTAAAATATCTTGCAAACTTTGGAGCTGATCGGTAAAACTGATTACTTGTTTATTGGTTTCGTCCAATTTCGTCAGTCGCTCGGTTACTTCGCGAATGATTTGAGCGCTTTGACCAAATTGCTGCTGCAAAATTTGAGTTGATTGACCAAGCTTGCTGTCCATGGTTTTGTTTAATTCATTAATTTGATTTTGGATCATGAGCAAAGCCTGATCTTCTTTTGGTTTGTCACCAAGCTCTTTTATTTTTTTACTAAATAAATAGATAATGGCTAAAAAACCAACAATCACCACCAATAAAATAACGGCCGACAAATAATCCATAAAAAATAAATTAATAAATTATTAAGCTAATTTTACCATAATTATTTATTAAAATCAATTGACACAAAACGTCTGGCGTGGTATTTATATAGATATTGTCCATTTAATTTTGTTGAGAAAAAATTAATAAATTAAGCATATTAGCGCTAAATTTAAAATTTTATCAATCAAGGCTTTAGCTATTACTTTAAGATTTTTAATCCGTCTTAAAGATTGGTTTTTTAAGCTAACCAAACCTGCCGCCGGACCGCTAAAAAAAATTGGGCGGTTTTTATTGTTGGCAATAATTTTACCGCTTTATAAATTTATCATTTTAACAAAAAAAGTCTTCAATAAATTTTATGCTCCCCATAAAAGACGCCATCGGATAATTCATCCTTTTTCTCGGCGTTATTTCGGCCATATCATTTTAATAATAATTTCATTTCTAACAATTGCCGCCAATTTAAACGCCAATGAGATTCAAAGAGATGAATTTGATAAAACCAGTATTTTGGCTTCATTGGTTACCAATGAAGATTTGGGTTCGATTGCCGAAGAAGGGCCGGTAATTAGCAATAAAAAAGTAACCAGCTATCTTGGCTTAACCGGCATAGCCAACAAGCCTCAAGTCAGCGAAGAAGAATTAAGTGAAATTTCAGCCCCAACCACTGCCGTTGGCGACAGCGCCATTGTCCGCCAAATTATTTCGCCGGATCAAGAACAGCAAGCTAGCCAACGCAACGAAGCTTTCATTTATATAATTCAACAAGGTGATACCATATCTTCAATTGCCAAAAAATTCGGTATCAGCAATAATACCATTCTTTGGGAAAATAATTTAAATGCTTACAGCATTATCCAGCCCGGCGATAAACTGACAATTCTACCGGTATCGGGCATTAAACACAAAGTAGCAAAAAATGACACTTTGGCTAAAATCGCCAAACTATATGGAGTTGAGGCGGAAGATATTTTAAGTTTTAATAAAATTACTTCGGCTGACGATATCCGGATTGGTGAAAGCTTAATGATTCCGGGCGGCAAAAAAATCATTGCCGAGACACCAACTTACAGTCTACGAAAAATAACTCAACAGCCGACCACTTCTCAGGTAGTTTCTTCTGGTAAAATGGCTTGGCCGACTAACTGTCGCCGCATCAGCCAATACTTTGGGTGGCGGCATACCGGACTAGACATTGCCTGCGGTTTGGGTAATCCAATCTATGCCGCAAATTCAGGCAGAATAACCAAGGCTCAAGGTGGCTGGAACGGCGGTTACGGTAATATGATTATTGTTGATCACGGCAAAGGCGTTCAAACCGTTTACGGTCATTTAAGTAAAATTTACGTTACCGTTGGTGAGACTGTAGACAAAGGCCAGCTAATCGGAGCGATGGGCTCAACCGGCCGATCAACCGGCCCTCACCTTCACCTTGAGGTTAGAATTGGTGGTGTAAGAAAAAATCCTTTATCTTATATTCGATAATTTTCAATCAAAAAACGGTCGCCAAAGGCGACCGTTTTTTTGTTGTAAAAATTAACCAAACATTATCCAACCAGGTCGAAAAATCAACAAAATACCCAAAAGTAAAATAATTACCCCACCGGCAAAATTTGCCCAACGAGCGTATTTAGTGCTAAATCCAATTGCTTTGAAGGTGGTCATAGCCAAAACAAAAACAATCAAACTGGGCAAAATATAAATAAGAACGTAAAGTAGCAGATAAAAATAATAATACACCGGATTTAATTTGGCCAAAGCTAAAACTTGAGTGTAAATTGCCGGTAAGCCGGCTGAGCAAACCAATTCAATTAAATTAACCACAAAAGCCAGCGCCATAATCCCAAACAAAGCCAGCCAAAAACTATTTTGGGAAATAATTTGGCGCATCTTGTTCATAATTTTTTTTCGTTGCTGGTCATTAGTCACATGACAACCGCCATCCCGAGTTTTATACCATTCTCGTAAATAAAAGGTGCCCGAAACAATGGCAAAAATTCCCACCGCCGTTCTAATAAAATAAATAAAACCTAAAAATAAAAATAAGTTAAGCCAAGCGGTTAAAAACAAAAAATAAGAAAAAGCCGAGCCAAACAAAAATGCCAATCCCAAAATCAACATTTTTTTTCGGTCTTTCATACCAAACAGTAAACTGATTAAAAATAGTAAAACCCACATCGCGCAGGGATTAAAACTATCCAGTCCGGCAATAACCAAAGTTAAAACCGGCAAAGACCAGGAATTAAAA
>JBAYJS010000054.1:0-6594 GCA_041664985.1 Candidatus Buchananbacteria bacterium
ACCGGACAATCAACTGTTTTAGCCAAAGCCAAAAAGCCAACCGGTAATTCAGCCACGCTATCACCATGGCTCATCCAAATCGGCTGGGATTTGGCCGTACCAGAAAATAGTTTGCTTGATTTTAATAATTCCAAATTGGCAGAACCGTATTCCTTGGTTTTGCCGGGCAGTACTTTACCGCCAAAATGCTGAGCCAAAAGCTGATGGCCATAGCACAAACCTAAAATCGGAATTTTTAAATCCAAAAGTTTAGAATTATAATCAACTGCGGTTTGATCATAAACGCTATTGGGTCCGCCAGACAAAATCAAACCTTTAATCCCTTTTAATTCGGCCAAATCAACTGTAGGCGGGTAGATTTTAGCTAAAACACCCAGCTGCCGAATGCGCCGGGTAATCAAATGGGTATATTGGGAGCCAAAATCAATAATGGCAATTTGAGCTGATTTCATGAAAAACAAATTATGAGTGATAAATTGATTATATCTTAAATTTAGGCTATTATACAAGCAAGATAAGTTATCGGCAAGATAAGCAAGGTAAGCATTTAAATATAAATCAACATGGCGCCAATTAATTATTAAACCCAATAATTATATGGCGTTTAGCACCTTTAAAGACCTTGTCGTCTGGCAAAAAGCTCACATTCTAACAAAAATTATCTACAAAATTACTGACCATTTTCCCGTTCGTGAGCAATTTTCTTTGGCCAACCAAATGAGGAGAGCCGCCGTTTCCGTACCGTCAAACCTGGCCGAGGGTTTAAGAAGAAAATCCTTAAAAGACAGTTTAAATTTCTATAATATAGCAGAGGGTTCTTTAGAAGAATTAAAATACCAATTATTATTAAGTTTTGAATTAAAATTTATAAACCAAGAAGAGTTTGAGAAAGCGAGTGATTTAGCACAACAAACCGGAAAACTGCTTTATCGATTTATCCAGTCGCAAAAGAAAAATTTACTCTAACTGCTATCTTATCTTGCTTGTCTTACTTATCTTGCTTATCTTGCCTATGAAAGAAGCCTTAACTTTTGACGACGTTTTGCTCGTCCCTCAAAAATCTAATGTTTCGCCAAGCGAAGTCAGCACGGCGGTAAATTTAGGTAAACAAATTAAGCTCGAAATTCCCATCCTTTCAGCTACCATGGATACTGTCACGGAAAGCCAAATGGCAATTAGCCTGGCCAAAGCCGGCGGTTTGGGAATTATCCATAAAAATATGACGCCTGAGCAACAAGCGGCGGAAGTTAAAAAAGTAAAAGATCAAAATCTTTTATGCGGCGCTTCGGTTTCGGTTGGCGAGCAAGCTATTGCCAGGGCCAAAATTTTGGCTGATGCCAAAGTTGATGCCATTGTCGTTGACGTCGCTCATGGTCATTACTACAAAGTCGCAGAAACCATTAAAACTTTAAAAAAGATTTTACCCAAAAATATTTTAATCATTGGCGGTAATGTCGCCACTGCCAAAGCAACAACTGATTTGATTGCCGCCGGTGCCGACGTAGTTAAAGTCGGCGTCGGGCCAGGTTCGATTTGTACCACTAGAATTATTGCCGGCATTGGCGTACCGCAATTAACCGCTGTGATGGAAGCGGTCAAAGCGGCTAAAAAAACCAAAACTCCGATTATTGCCGATGGTGGTATCAAATTTTCCGGCGATATGGTTAAAGCTTTGGCTGCCGGCGCATCGGCAGTGATGCTAGGCGGAATTTTTGCCGGCACCGACGAAGCGCCAGGCGAAATTATTGAAATCAAAGGTAAAAAATTTAAAATGTACCGCGGTATGGGTTCAATTGATGCAATGCAAAAAGGTTCAAAAGACCGCTACATGCAACAAGACAAAGTTACAGACAAAGAATTGATTGCCGAAGGCGTAGTCGGCCATGTTCTTTATAAAGGTTCGGTTGACCACGTGATTACCCAACTAATCGGCGGCTTACGCCAGGGTTTAGGCTATTGCGGTTCAAAAGATATTTATGAGCTTCACAAAAAAGCCGAGTTTGTCCGAATTTCCGTGGCCGGTTTAAAAGAAAGCCATCCTCATGATTTGACCGAAATTAAAGAAGCCCCAAACTATCGAAGCGATTTTATTTAACATTATAAAATATGGCCGATAATAATACCGAAAAATCAGAATTAGCTGGCATGTGTATTCATGGTAATTTTCCACCTTGCAAATCATGCCAAGGTACATCAAACAGTGAACAAGAAAAAAATATTTCAATTCATTTAATTGACCCCGAAAACAAACAAGATGTTTCTGATTATTACCAATTTGAGATTGACCAGGGATTCACAACTGTAAATCCAAAAACTACATTTGAAAAAATGATCGCTTTCAGACAAACTCAGTTGCGCGAACAAAAATTAAAGGTTGCTGTGGCAAAAGAAGGTGATAAAATAGTTTCAACCGGAGTTGTTGTTCTAGAAAATGGCACTCTGGGACGGGAGCTTGAGTCAAACGAAGCCGGAGCAGGTGGAGTGGTTGTATCACAAGAAAAAAGAAATAGCGGTATCGGTGAAATGATGGCCAGACAACAATTACAAATAGCCAGAGAAGCTGGTAAAGAATCAATTGTTTCTTATATTGACCGAGGCAATGATCCTAGTTTTAGACTTCATTTAAAATTAGGTTACAGACTAGAGGGGATTAGAAAAAATCAAGACGACTCTGGACAAGAAAAAATTGATTTTAAAATTAGAAATCAGCTAAATGACGAGTCGGAACAAAAAAATTGGATTGAAGAGGTGTTGTCGGGCCGATTAGTGATTGTTAATCAGATTGAAACTAATAATCCCAATTCAATATTGATTGATCCAAATAACGAACAACTAATTGAGCAGGCCTTGACTCAAGGATACAGAGGTGTTTTTTTGCTGAGACCAAAAGATTTTGAAGGCAAAAACAAGGATCAAGGCGGGTTGGATAAAAATTATTTTATCTTTTCCAAATAAAAAATATTTTCAAACCTAAATTAAACCCTGAGACTAACCTGGAGTTTAATTTTTTATAAAAAAGAAGCAGTTTGTCTTTATTGCTTTTGGGCGCAAGACAAACTGCTTTTACCAATGAGCTGAAATGGCCGTCTACTGAACGGCCGGGCTTTTCGCGTCGGCCGGGCCGCTTTGGCTTTGGCGGACAACATTGCTTTTGTCCGCGTAAAACCAGAGGTTACCGGTGGTACCCGCCACCAAAGGTTCGGCGTAAACCGTAAAGCCGTCAGCGGTTGCAGACAGCAGAAACTGGTAGCCTTGTTTGGTGCCGTTCCAGCCCTGTTCCTTGGTCAGGGCCGGATGGAACTTGCCGAGTTCCTCCCAGCCCGCCACGTACTTTTTGTTGGCGTCAAAACAGGCCTGCTGGGCGGTGCAGATAGTATGCACGGTATTGACGGCGGCGGCTTGATTGCCCTGAATCCGGCTCCGCAACAGGTTCGGGATTGCGATGGCAGCGATGATGGCGACAATCGCCACAACAATCATGAGCTCAATCAGGGTGAAACCAGTGTTCTTCTTCATTTCGTCAGTTCTCCTTGCCTTGTTGTGAGGCGACATTGCCTCGTTTACCGTTGAGTAATATTAAGCATATTTTATTCATTTTGTCAATCCAAAACTAATAAATAAAATAAAAATAGAGACGCACAATTGTGCGTCTCTAATCTGTGTGCGTCTCTATTTTTTTATTCTAAAATTATTTTTCAATGGATAAAGTTTCAATAATCATCAAACCTTCTTTGGCTTCTTCTTTATTAATCCCAACCCGAACATTGTATTTATCTTTAGTGGCGACTAATAAATAATTACTACCAAAAGTGCTTTCGGAATCAATTTTCCAACCCAGTTTAATTAACTCCGTTTTGTAAAAAGCGGAAATTTCATTGGCACTGTCGCTGGTATTCAAACCAATAGTTAGCATATTACCATTAGGCAAGGGCATGCTGGAAGCCGTTTCAATTTTACCTTTTTGATAATAAGGCACTTCTTTTGGCCAATTAGGCGGCAAGCTACCATCGATTGAATTGGAAATTACATTACCTTGATCATCGGTAATAGTCATGCTTTTGTTTTCCTCTAAATCAATATTTTTAATTCCCGGCGCTTGCTCCAAATATTTTTCTACGGCTTTTTCTTTGATGGTTTTGCCGCAACCGACTAAAGTTAAAGAAAAAACTGAGATTAATAATAAGGCTAAAAATTTTTTGTTGGTCATAATTTTTTAATTAAATTATTCAATTTTATGGCGTAAATAAGTATGAGCTTGCTGCAGTTCATTCATTAATCGGCTTTCATCAACTAAATTATGAACTCGATTAGAAATAACAAATTCACCGTTAATCATCAAATCGCGAATATTTCTGCCGCCGTGAGTAATCATATTACCCACTAAACTGATTGGTTTTTGCTTGTTGTAAGGAATAAACCCGCGATCGCGCAATTTCCAAAAAGCCAAATCCGCTTTATAGCCAGGCAAAATTTTACCAACTTTTCCCAAATGCAAAACTTCAGCTGCCTGCGAAGTCATCATTTTAAATAAATCTTCATACAAAACCCGATGCGTACCCTGATGCATAATCCGAGCCTGCAAAGCTTCGGATAATAAATCCAAGCTGTTTTTGGAAATCACACTGTCAGTACCCAAAGCGATTTGTTTATCAGCACCATATTTTACAAATAAAGGATATTTGAATTCACCGCTTAAATGAAGCTTGTTGGAAGTTGGCAAATGAACAACGCCGATTTTATATTTTTTAATCAATTTAATTTCTTGGTCAGAAACATGAACGGCGTGTGATAAAATTACGTTGGGCCCGGCCAAACCAAAGTCAACCAAAACTTCCACGGTTCTTTTGCCAAATTTTTTTACACATTCCTGTACCCATTCTTCGGTTTCGGCCGCATGCATGGTTAAAATTACATTATATTTTTTGACTAACTTTTTGATTTGACTCAATTGCTCCTCACTTGGCTTATGCAAATAATGAATTGCAATTGCTGGTTGAGAAAAATAATTTTTTTTATTTTTTAAATACTTTTCAATCATTGCCGGCGAATTTTTCGGATGAGAATTGGAAACAGCCGAAATGGCATTAATCACTCTTTGCCGAGTCAGCTTCGCCGCTTGCTCAACCGGTTCAAAAACGCCGTAATGGCTCAAAGTGGTAGTGATGCCGTTTTTTTGTTCTTCGGTAAAATCACCGATTGCCCCCAAAATAAAATCAGCTTGCGTCATTTTTTTTTCTAACCGCGCCATTTTTGTCACCTGATCAACAATATTGCCTTTATCCAAAGTCATTGATGAACGCAATAAATACATCGGCGGATGAGTGTGAGCATTGATAAAGCCAGGCGTGACAACGACACCGCCGCGCTTGGCGGCATCATAAATCAAATCGATTTTATTGACCGGTATGGCTTTTTTACCCACCGGAAAAACTTCTTTGATTTTGCCGTCAACAATATAGACTGAATGGTTCGGCCGAACTTGCAGCTGATTTTTAGCATCAACGGTTATTACAAAAGCAGCACCAGAAATCAATACTCGTTTTATTTTTTTAGGCTGGCCTAAAAGGTTGTAACGGGTATGGCTTTGGCGCTTTAGCTCAGGGTCGGTTTCGGTTTTTAGGATGTCAAACAAATTCGAATTTTGTCTAATAATTTTTTCCATTTTTTTGGCAAATTAATCTTTACTCTATTATAGGGTAATAAGCCAATTTGGGCAAATAAAAACTAAAAAATTGGCAAAATCAAATTCGTGATATATACTTTAAATATGACTATAAAAATCAATGACATTGTCTCAAAATCCGACTGGCTAAAAATTACCATTTTGTTAGTTACTGCTGTAATTTGTTGGGTTTGGGTTTGGCGCGAATATCAAAAACCAATCATCCCGCCCGAATGGCAACAAGAGCTAAATAACGAATCGGCGGTTAATTAAAAATAGCTTTCAATCTCAACTGAAAAACGGTTGACAAAATTAATATTATATAGTTAAATAGGAAGGACAAAGGAGGTGTTAGGCCTTCTTTTTTACATAGTGCTCCTTAACAGAAACCAACTGACGATATAGAACCAAGGGAGGAAAGGAAACACGCTGATGAAATTCTTGAAAGCACCACACGTGAGGGAAATTGCCAATCGTTTTGGCACGCCAGTTTATGTCTACTCGGAAAGAGAGTTGACACTGGCCGCCAAGGCGCTTTTGGCGTTCCCGGCAGCGTTCGGACTCACGGTCCGCTACGCCATGAAAGCGTGCCCCGAGCGCGCGATTTTGCAGTTGTTGACCCGACTGGGACTACACATTGACGCCAGTTCCGGATACGAGGTCCATCGGGCGCTGGCAGCCGGTATTGAGCCGGACAAAATCCAGCTTACCTGCCAGCAACTACCGGACGATATCTTTGACCTGGCAATGAAGGGAGTTCGGTTCAACGCCTGCTCTCTTCACCAGCTCAAAACCTATGGGCAGCAGCTTGAGCCGAAAAAGAACCAATTGCCGCCCAGATGCACCAATATCAGTATTCGGGTCAATCCGGGCTTAGGCTCGGGCGGCACCGGCAAAACCAATACCGGCGGTCCGAGTTCGAGCTTTGGCAT
>JBAYJS010000055.1:0-6227 GCA_041664985.1 Candidatus Buchananbacteria bacterium
AAAAGTTGGCGCGCATTGACGTTGTTTTGGTCGCCTTGGCTTTTGCTTTGCCGATGGCAGTTTATCTTTTGACCTTAGCACCTTCCATTACCATGGAAGACAGTGCCGAACTGATTACGGCCGCTTATACTTTGGGAATTGCCCATCCATCCGGTTATCCACTGTATGTAATACTGGGAAAATTATTCACTTATATTCCTTTTGGTACCATTGCTTGGCGGGTTAATCTGCTCTCGGCCGTTTGTGGCGCTGCCACCATCGCTTTGCTTTATCTGATTTTAAATAAAATATCAATCAAAAAACCGATTGCTTTTAGCTTTGCCTTGGTAGCCGCTTTCAGTCCGATTTTTTGGTCGCAAAGCGTGGTGGCAAAATTTTATACCCTCAATACACTTTTAGTCTGTGTTTTAATTTTGTTTTTATTGGCCTGGGGAAAAAGTAAAGACAATAAATACTTACTTTGGTTTTCTTTGGTTTACGGTTTGGCTTTGACCAATCATACCATGATAATTCTGCTGGCACCGGCTTTCGCTTTGTATATCATTTTTAAAGACTACAAAATTTTATTAAATTGGCGATTAATTCTAAAAATGTTTATTTTGTTTTTGCTGGGCTTGGCAGTCTATCTTTATATTCCATTTCGGGCTTGGCAACGGCCAGTTTTCAATTGGGGTATTGTCAGTACTTGGCATGATGCTTTGCTTCATATTGCCCGCCGGCAATATAATGATTTTTCGCCGTTTGCCAATGCTTACGGTAAGGTGGGAATTTTTGTTTCTTTTATTTTTGAAGTTTATCGGCAATTTTTTTGGCCGACTTTGGTTTTGGCTTTATTGGGACTGGTTTATCTTTTTAAAAAAAATAAAAGTTTAACCATTTTGACTTTGGGTATATTTTTGGGTAACAGTTTGGGTATAATCTATTTAAGGAAATTCAGCTGGGGTGCGGGGGTTGATTATACTTATCGGGTTTATTATTTGCCGGCTTTTCTAATGATCACTGTTTGGGCAGCTTATATTATCAGTTACCTTTATGATTTTTTGCTGCCAATATTGAAAAAACAGTCAAAAATAGTTTATCAAATCAGTTTGGGTTTATTTTTTCTAATTTTATTTTCACTGCCGGTTAATTTTTTGATCAGTAATTACAAATTTTGCGATTTTAGTCGGTTTTGGTTTAACTATGATTACACTAAAAATTTGTTGGCCAGTCTAGAGCCAAACAGCGTTTATTATTTTTCTTATGATGGCAGTTTGCAGGGTGATACCGAATTATTCACTTTGGCCTATTTTAAAATGGTAGAAAATTTTCGGCCGGACGTGAGTGTGATTTCGGAGCAGAACTTTTTTTATAAGGACGTTTTTATCCAATTACCAAAAGAATATTTTAAGTTAGATTTTGAGAATCGGCGCCAGGAAATTTTTAAACTTTTGGAAAAAATTGACGGTCGGCCGATTTATTCTAATTTTGCTCCTAATTTTGAGAAAAAAGAACTAAGCTATTTCGGACTGTCAAACGGTTTTGCTTACAAAGTTTATCCTAACCTGGCCGCTGCCAAAAAAGAAAAATCAAATTTATTTTTGGGTTCAATTCGCGGTCTTACCGAAATCAGTGAGCTTAACGACTATCCAACTGCGGGCCTGGCTGCTCATTACTACTATAATTTGGCTGCTTTCTATCTAACAGCGGGCAATCTGTCTAAATCCCAATATAATCTAATTAAAGCTTTCAATCTAGATACGGCGCCGTTTAACCATGAATATCGGCGATTTTTAGCCTATCGCTTTCTGTGGTTAAATTAAAAGTAGTTTTATTGCAGGCAGGGTTGATTTTTGGTATAATAAAAATAGCCTATTAATATATTAAAAAATCACAAAAACAAAGGAAGGGGGTGGAAAATGAAAAATAAAAAAGGTTTTACTCTTATTGAATTATTGGTTGTTATCGCAATTATCGGTTTATTGTCAACTTTAGCCGTAGTTTCTCTTAACTCGGCCCGGCAAAAAGCCAGAGACGCCAAGCGTGTGGCTGATATTAGACAGGTTCAAACCGCCCTGGAACTTTATTTCAACGATAAAAATAGCTATCCCAATGATGTTGGAGCTGATTTGACCTTAGGTTCGTCTTTGGCGACCTGTTTGGGAGCTGATGGTTTCAATCTCGTGGCCGGATCGGCCTGTACTTCGCCTATTTATATGGGCTTAATTCCTTCTAATCCCGGCCCCGGTGGTACGGCCTATATTTATCAAGGTGTAGGTCAAAGCGGTGGATATTGTGGCAGTGGCGTTTGTCCGACCTATCAGATTATTTTTAGCTTGGAATCAAGAACGGGTGGTTTGGAATCAGGTCTGCATACGGCTAATCAAGATGGTGTAAGATAATTTTGCTACCATATATTGAAAATAAGGCCTTGCTAAAAGCAAGGCCTTATTTTGTAATATTAAGTTGCCTTATTTGGCTAGTCAGGGTAAAATTAAGGTAAAAGGCTTAAGAAAATTTTTAAAAATTTAGGAATTTTGACTATGATTGGTTTATTCATTTTTGTTTTAGGATTAGTTGTTGGCAGTTTTTTAAATGTTGTTATTTTGCGCCTAGGAACCAAAAAATCATTTTGGCAGGGTCGTTCGATCTGCCCTCATTGTCAGCAAAAAATTGCCGGTTATGATAATATTCCGATAATTAGCTTTATTATTTTGGTTGGCCGCTGTCGTCATTGTCAAGCTAAAATTTCTTGGCAGTATCCGCTCGTTGAGTTGGCAACCGGTTTAATTTTTGTTTGGCTTTATTGGCACGCCGGGTTTACTTTGACTTTTTTTGTTTGGGCGGTGTTTGCTTGTCTTTTGTTGATTATTTTTGTCTATGATTTGAAAAAATATTTAATTTTGGACCAAGTGACAATTCCCGCCATAATTTTTGCTTTTTTGGCTAATTTATTTTTAGGGTTGGGCTTTTGGAATTTGATTTTGGCGGCAGCCATTGGCAGTGGTTTTTTTGCTTTACAGTTTTTTGTTTCACGCGGTAAGTGGGTTGGTGATGGTGATATTCGTTTGGGGGCGTTAATGGGGCTGATGCTTGGCTGGAAATATCTGTTGGTGGCCTTATTTATCGCTTATCTGTTAGGTAGTGCCTTTGGGATTTTATTGATTATTTTAGGTAAAAAGAAAATGTCTTCAGCTGTACCGTTTGGGCCATTTTTAACCTTGGCAACTTTGATTACTCTAATTTACGGCCAGAGTTTGCTTTTTTGGTATCTTAATTTACTTTATCGATGATTTTGGTAAAAGTGATTAAAATTTTAAAAAAAACTCAGCCTCAAGGTTTTACTTTGATTGATCTTTTGGCTTCGACGGTTATTTTGATGATAATGTTAAGTTTTGTTATTGCCAATTTTCGAACTGCTCAAAACAGTGGCAATCTTGATATAGTTTTAAGAAGAGTAATTGAAAGTATTGGTAAAGTTCGCAATCTTAGTTTGGGTGGTCAAATTACCAATGAAACTTTTCCGACCGGTGGCTATGGCATTCATTTTGATTTTGCAAATCCAAGTCAGTACGCTTTATTTGCCGCTTTTGAAAAAGATGATGGCTATATACCAAGTGGGGCTCAAGCCAACGGTTTACCCAGTAGCGTTTTTAGTTTTTCGGGAGTCAAATTTATTCAGTTTTGCGGTCACCAAAAATTGGCTCAAGATGAAATTTTAGGCTTGCCCTGCGAGGGTCAAGGTTGGCAGCAAATCAGCTGGCAGAATGCTGAAGATTTTTTGGAAATTAATTTTTTAGCTTTGAGTGAAATGGCTGTAAACTACACCAATAAACAGCCGGATGAGAATTATCGGTATATCGGTGGTGTTTTTATTCAGGAAAAAACCGATTTGCAAGGTTATTTTTATGTTTCTTTAACTTCCGGCCTGGTTACCGGAGATTTAATAAGATGAAAAAAAGTTTAAAATTACAAACTGGCCAAGGTCTGCTTGAAACAATTTTTGCGATTGGGATTTTATTAATGGTCGTGGCGGCGATTTTAGCTTTAACGGTTTCGGCGCTTTTGGGTCAAAAAGCCAGCGAAGCCCAAATTATTGCCAACAATTTAGGTCGGGAAGCGATTGAAGTGGTGCGAAATATTCGTGATTCAAACTGGCTTTTGGGCAGTCAGCAATGGGATTTAGGTTTGACCGATACGGTTGGCCAAAATATTACCGCTTTGGCAGTTTTTTCAAAAATCAACGGCTGGCAGCTGAGTTTTTTTCCGGCAACACAAATTGCCGATAAAGATTTACTTTATATTTCGCCAAGCGGAGTTTACGGCCATGATCCTCAAGGCTCTTTGCCGTCAATTTATAAAAGACATTTGGTTTTGGAAAGTATTTGTCAAAGCAAAGACCTAACTGGAAATTATTCAATCGAAACAATACAGGCGAGTGCCGGTTGCAATATTAACGAGCAAAAGATTGGTATAAAAATTAAAGCCATTATTGATTGGCAGGAACGCGGTCGGCAGCAACGAGTTATTTTAGATGATTTAATCTATGAATGGAAATAAGAAAAAAAATAAATCCGGCTTTACGTTAATCGAAATTTTAGTCGTTTTGGCGATTTTTTCAATTTTATCAGTGGTAATTATTGATGTGTTTTTGTTATCACTAAAATCGCAAAGGCAAACTTCCGCCCGACAAAAAACTTTGTCTAATTTACGCTATGTAACGGAAACTATTGCCCAAAAAATCAGAACCTCAGAAATTGACTTTTCCAGCTATCAGGACGGAATAATTGTTAACCCGGTGGAGAAATTAGCTTTAATTGATGCTGCCGGCAATCATTTGGTTTATTATAAAGATCAAGATCAAAAAGGTATAAAATTTAAAAATGAATCAACCGGTGAAGAAGCCTTGATTACCAGTCCAGAAGAAATTGAAGTAATCACTTTAGCTTTTTATATTAATCCTAAAACCGATCCGTTTGTTGAAGAGCGTTGTAACGAAGATGCTGATTGCAAAGACCCCAATGTCGGTTGTAGTGTTTTGGCAAAAATTTGTAAGGGCGGAGAAAATAACGGTAAAACTTGCAGTTTGGCAACCGAATGTCCGGGTGGTGAATGTTTTTCGCCGCCCTATAAAGCCGGTTTTTGTAAATGTGAAAGCGATTCTGATTGTCAAACCGGTTTTTGCCAGATGCAGGAGCTTTTATGCGTTCCCGTTGATTTCCAGCCGATGGTAACAATGGTTTTGGGCTTTCAGTCTTTGGGTACTAAAATTGAGGAGCAAAAAATAATTTATTTGCAAACGTCAGTTTCCAGCCGGATTTATAAACGCTAGCTTATGAAAATTTGTTTTTATAATTTTATATTTGATTTGAACCGGATAATTTTGACAGTTAAAAAGAGTCAATCAACTAAACAGTCCGGTGTGGTTTTAATTCTGGTAATTTTAATCATCACGGTGATTTTAGGTGTAGCGGCGGTTTTTAGCAATTTAATTGTTTCTGATATTCAACAATCACGGTTGATTGATCAATCAATCCAGGCTTACTATTTGGCCGAAAGCGGCGCGGAAAGATCGCTTTATCAGGTTAGGCGTCGTGAAGCGATTACTGATTGTAGCTTGCTTGGTCTGTCCTCGGTTTGTAATCAAGATGGTTATTGTGCTGATAATCAAACAATTCCTTGCATTAACCAAAGAGGCGGTTTTGACTGGGATATTCGCGGCGGCTGGCAAGTTGCGGCTAGCAATGAAGAGGAGACATCCTTTGTTCTAAAGGAAGGTGAGTCTTTTCAAATTGATTTATTCAATCCCTATCAGTCCGAAGATTCCAATATTCGCTCAGTTGATGTTACGGCCGATACTGATAATTTAAGCCTGTATGCCGAATTTATTAATTTATCCAATATTTTAAAAGTTGATCGATTAAATTGTACCAATCAGCCGCCGGTTTTTAAAGATTATGTTCAAACTCCGGCTTTGGTGGCGAATTTAGACGGCAAAGATGTTCTAAGTGAATGTTCATACAGTTTTCGGCTGACTTATCCTTTAAACAGTATTACTCAGTCAAGCGTTGTAACTTTGAAAGTTTTTGATCCAACCGATTTGCCACTTGATATTCCCAGCCGATTAGTTATTGATTCTCAGGCAACCTTTGGCAATTCACTCCAAAAAATAAAAGTCCGAACGCCGATGCGGCCGCCGCTTTCCGGACTTTATGATTTTGTTTTGTTTTCCGAGCAGCCGATCATTA
>JBAYJS010000056.1:0-5873 GCA_041664985.1 Candidatus Buchananbacteria bacterium
ACTGTCCAAAGCTTGTCTGGCGGCATTAACTTGGCTTAAGCTGGTGTTTAGTTGAGGCTGAAAAGCAGCAACCGAACTTTGAAAGCCGCCAAGGGTAGTGGCGGTTAAAGTTTGGCAAGTGATGCTTTTTTCCAAAAGTTTTTTAGTTGCATCAACCAAAGCGGAAGTGTCTTTAATTAATTTAATGCCGGCGTCAACCTGGCTTTTGGTATCAGAAAATTTTGCCTGGTATTTTTGGTAATCATTTTCCGCTTTATAAAAAGCATTTTGAGTAACATAATAAGATTGAGAATCAGTAGCGCCCAGGCAACTTTTGTAAGGAATATCCAAGCTACTTTGAACTTTAAAGCCACCGATATTATTGATAGCGGTCAAAACCGTATCACAAAGACTGGCGGCGCTATCGGCTGCCGTAATGGCGTTGGTTTGAATATCATTATCATTTTGACCAAATAGTTGTTTTTTATTTTCCAAATTAATTCTGGCTTGTTCAGCAGCGACTTTGCTGGTGTCATAAGCAATTTGGGCACTTTTATAATTTTCGGCGGTGGTAGCGGCAATATTTCTTTTGTTAGTTTCGGCTTGTTCAGCGGCTAGCTGGGCTTGTCGGATTTGACTGGCAGAAAAACCTTGGCCTAAAGAACTGGCACCTTGGCCGATGTCATCAATTTTAATTAAAATATCTCCGATTTTAACATCGCTGCCAAGGTCAAAATTAATACCTTTGGCCGTACCACTGGTTTTAGCAACTAACTTAGCTTCTTGACCCGAAGAAACGATTGCCGGATATTCAATTTGTTGTTTAGAGGAGCTGCTCTGCATCACTGTTTTACCTTTAACGTTGACTAAAGGTTTGGCAGTTTCTGCATCAGTTGATTTTTTGCCACAACCGGAAACGGAAATTGATACGGTAGCCAGTAAAACTACCAGAGAAATTGATTTTATCAGATTTATTTTTTTAAGTTGGTTCATAAATAAATTATTAAAATTGAATTATTTCATTTTTGCCTTAAGTTTTTCCAAGCCTTTGCCAATGGCCGTTATTTTTTTGCTTAGCGCCAAAACGGTTTCCATTTTTAAAATGATAATCGCGCCCTGGCTTGTCTGAGACAGAAAAAATAAATTATCGCCCGGCTTAATGCCAAATTCTTTACGCAGTTTGACCGGAATAACCACTTGGCCTTTGACGCCAACTTCGGCTGAGCCATAAATTGAGGGGATTGGATGACAATTTAATTCTTTTTTCATAGGGTTTAAATAAAAGTTAAACAAGTATTACTTGTAATACTTTATTATATCTCAGTTTGGTTTTTTGTCAAGGGTTAATTAAAATTTTTAAGATTATAAGCCGGCCCTTGGCAAAGTTTTATTTTTTTGTTAATATGTTAATAGCACAAAGGAGTGCCAAAAATGTCAATGAAGACGTCTAGCAAAGCTTAGGCGCTTTTTTATTTTTATTCATTATTATTTAAAAATGATTAATCTTGATACGGGTAATACCGCCTTTATGCTGGTCGCTACCAGCTTGGTAATGCTAATGACACCGGGCCTGGCTTTTTTTTACGGCGGTTTGGTGGGCCGAAAAAATGTTTTAACCATTATGTTGCAAAGTTTTATGTCCATGGGCTGGACAACTTTACTTTGGTTTTTAGTCGGCTACTCTTTGTGTTTTAGTGGTGATATTGGTGGCGTAATTGGCAATTTGAATCAAGCCTTTTTACGCGGCGTTGATGTTGGCGCTATGCACCAAAACGGTTTTCCGATTATGGTTTTTGTCGCTTACCAAATGATGTTTGCCATTATTACGCCGGCTTTAATTACCGGTGCTTTTGCCAACCGGATAAATTTCAAGTCCTACACGATTTTTTTGACCGTCTGGCTTTTGTTTGTTTATTTTCCGATTTGTCATATGGCTTGGGGACCAAACGGTTTATTCCAGCAATGGGGCGTGCTTGATTTTGCCGGTGGCACCGTGGTTCACGCCACAGCCGGATTTGCAGCTTTGGCCTCGGTTCTTTTTATTGGCAAAAGAAAAAAAACTGATGACAAGCCTCACAATATTCCTTTAGTGGCTTTGGGTACCGGTCTTTTGTGGTTTGGTTGGTATGGGTTTAACGCCGGCAGCGAATTGGCTGCTGACCAAATTACGGCTTTAGCGTTTTTAAATACTGATATTGCCGCTTCAATTGCGGCGGTGACGTGGTTGTTTTTGGCCTGGACTTTGGAGAAAAAACCAAAATTTGTCGGGTTATTGACCGGATCGGTTGCCGGTCTGGTTGCCATTACGCCGGCGGCCGGATTTGTTACGCCACAATCGGCTTTTTTAATCGGTGTAATCTCAGCGACGGTTTGTTATTTTGCAGTGATGCTTAAAAATAAATTGAAGTTTGATGATGCTTTGGACGTTTGGGGTGTGCATGGGGTCGGCGGTGTGGTTGGCTGTCTTTTGCTTGGTGTTTTTGCAACGCTTCAAGTCAACCAACACGGTGCTGATGGTCTTTTGGCCGGTAATCCGATTTTTTTCTTTAAAGAAATGGCAGTGGTTTTTGGCGTCGCGTTGTATGCTTTTTTATTTTCCTATGCTTCGCTTTGGTTGATTAATAAAATAACGCCGGTCAGAGCATCAGAAGAGGAAGAGGACTTGGGATTAGATTTAGCTTTACATGGCGAAGCTGCTTACGAAGAATAAAGAGAGATAAAAAAATAAAGACCCTGGTACTTTTTGGTCTTTATTTTTTTTATTTTTAAATTATTCCCAGCCGAATTTTTTATTAAACCAAGTTTTTACCAGTTGAGTTAAAATAAAATAGAAAAACATCATTATCGCCAAAATCAAAAAATAAAGCGGCGGCAAAGGGACAAAACCGATTATTCTACCCAGTGGTAAAAATGGTAAAGCAATGCCAAAGCCAACAATCATTAAGGTGGTAAAAATAAGCCATTTGCTCGGCCAGCTTTGTAAAAAGGGAATTTTATTGGTTCTAATAACGTAGATAATCAAAGTTTGGCTAATTAAAGATTCGACAAACCAACCGGTGTGAAAAAGCGCCGGATTGGCCCAACAATTAAAAACAAAAAGCATTACAAAATAAGTAAGATAATCAAACAATGAACTGATCGGCCCGATAAAAAGAATAAATCTTCGGATCTGATCAATTCGCCAACGGCGCGGTTTGAGTAAATATTCCGCATCAATTTTATCGGTTGGAATTGAGGTTTGGGAAATATCGTAAAGTAAATTATTGGTTAAAACTTGAATTGGCAGCATTGGTAAAAATGGCAAAAAGATACTGGCGCCAACCACGCTAAACATATTGCCGAAATTTGAAGAAGCGGCCATTTGAATATATTTAACAATATTGCCAAAAACTTTCCGGCCTTCGGTCACGCCGTCTTTAAGCACCATTAAATTTTTTTCCAATAAAATTATATCCGAAGATTCTTTGGCAATATCGGCTGCCGAATCAACTGAAATACCAACGTCAGCGGCTCTTAGGGCGGGGGAGTCATTAATGCCATCGCCCAAAAAACCGACCACGCAATCATTACTTTTTAAAATTTTAATAATTCTTTCTTTGTGGAAAGGTGCCAATTTGGCAAAAACCGAAACGGTTTTAGTTATTTCAGTGAGTTTTTCGTCAGTCATTTCTTCGATTTCATTGCCCAAAACAATTCGGTCGGTTTGAATGCCGACTTGTTCACAAATGGTTTTAGTGACAATTTCATTGTCACCGGTTAAAATTTTAACTTCAATACCGTATTTTTTTAATTCCATCACTGCTAAAGCAGCCGATTCTTTTGGCGGATCTAAAAAAGCTAAAAATCCTAATAAGATTAAATCACTCTCATCACTGATTGAATAGCGATTTTTACCATCAGGGATTTTTTTATAACCGACGGTAACCACGCGAAAACCCTCGCTGTTTAAGCGATTTTCAATATCGGTTTTGAATTTTTGGTCAATGTCTTTTAGGGCAATTGTTTGGCCGTTGATTTGAACTTGGGTAGAAATTTTTAGCATTTCTTCAACCGCGCCCTTACAAATCAATAAATTTTGGCCGGATTGATCTTTGACTACGACTGACATTCTTCGCCTGACAAAATCAAAAGGAATCTCGTCGATTTTGCTGTAATTTTTTTCAACCTCTAAGCTTTTTTTCAAATCGCGATGTTTTAAAATCGCCGCGTCAATCAAATTGGTCAAGCCGGTTTGATAATAACTATTCAGATAAGCATAGTTTAAAATGGTTTTGTCTTCTTTGCCGTAAATATCCAGCCATTTTTCCAAAATTACCCGACCTTCGGTTAGCGTGCCGGTTTTATCGGTGCATAAAACATTCATGGCGCCAAAATTTTGAATGGCCGGTAAATGTTTAACAATTACTTTTTTCTTAGACATTTCCAAAGCGCCTTTGGACAAATTAACCGTAACAATCATTGGTAGCATTTCCGGCGCCAAACCAACGGCAACGGCCAAAGCAAATAAAAAAGCTTCAAACCAATCGCCTTTGCCAAAACCGTTTAATAAAAATACCGTTGGTACCATTACGACAATAAAACTGATTATCAGCCAAGTAATTTTTCTAATACCGGTATCAAAACTGGTACTGCTCTCAAAAGTATCCAAAGCTTTGGCTAAAGAGCCCAAATAAGTTTGCTGGCTGGTTGAAATTACAATGGCTGTAGCCATGCCGCTTTCAACGTCAGTTCCTAAAAAGCATAAATTGGTTGATTCCAAAGGATTTTTTAAATTAGTTTCTGGTTGGGCGTGTTTTTCTGCGGCAATTGATTCGCCAGTCAAAGCCGCTTGATTAACAAACAAATCTTTTGATTGTAAAAGTCTGACATCGGCAGGAATCATGTCACCGGCGGAAAGAAAAACAATATCGCCTGGCACCAAATATTTTATATCGATTTCTTTTTTGTGACCATTTCTAATTACTTTGGTTTTGGTTTTTACCATTGCTTTTAGTTCGGCAGCGGCTTTATCGGCTTTGGCTTCTTGAAAAAATCTTAAAGTCACGCTTAAAACCACCATGATTAAAATCATCGTGGTGGCTTTCAGGTCGCTGGTAATAAAAGAGACAACAACCAAAGTTAAAAGTAGTAAGCTTAAAGGATCGGCAAAATTGCCCAAAAGCCTCATCCACCAATGAACTTTTGGTTTTTCTGCCACCTCATTAAAACCGTATTTAAGCTGATGGGCAATGACTTCTTGCCGCGTTAAACCTTTGAGGCTGGTATGATATTGACTGAGAATTTCTTTTTGATTTTGGCCGGCAACTTTGATTAATCGTTGAATTATTTCAGGAGCGATATTTGAAGAAGTCTTGCTTTGATCTTTTGATTCGCGAAGCAGTTTTTTAAAAAAATTAATATTATCTAATCTGGTATATTTCATATCTTTATTATAGCAAACCAGTCGTTGTTTTTATAGCTTAATCAAAAAATTTATTTTTGGTTTATTGGTTTTTGCTAATTTTTTGTTATTTTGCTGACCCTTGACAAGGTGATTTCTATATGTATAATGGCGGTATCCTGGGTTATTAAGTCGATAAACCAGGGTACAAACCGGTAGAAACAGACCAAAGGAGTACCAAAACTATGCGCACGAGTCTAAAAACTGTAGTCAGAACCAAATCCGCCAAGCGGGTCTTTCAGATCCTGATTTCTCTTGCCTTTTTAGTCGTATTATTGAGCAGTTTTTCGGCTCAAGCGACGACTGCAACTCAAGAGGAAGGGGGAGAGGTTAATGTTGCCGCGACATTTTTGGCAATGGCAGTTATTTTGCTGTTAGCCAAAATCGGTGCCAGCCTGGTTGAGCGATTCGGTCAGCCCGGAGTTTTGGGTGAGTTGTTAGTCGGTCTTTTACT
>JBAYJS010000057.1:0-5741 GCA_041664985.1 Candidatus Buchananbacteria bacterium
CTAAAATCAGTGAACGCCATCGCCATCGCTATGAATTCAATAATGACTATCGGGAGAAACTGACCAAAAACGGTTTGGTTTTAGCCGGGCTTTCACCGGATAAAAAATTAGTCGAAATTATTGAAGTGAAAAACCATCCATTTTTTGTTGGCACGCAATTTCATCCAGAGCTTAAGTCTCGGCCGTTGTATCCGCATCCGTTGTTTAAAGCCTTAGTAGCGGCGGCAGTGAAGAAACAAAAATAAGTGACAAATTGATAGGCGAGGCTTCCATGCCTCGCCCTAAACCAGCCGAGGCGGGGACGCCTCGGCTTTAAGTATGACGTTTAGCTCAATGAAGATTTTTGGTCATCTTGGTTGGGTTATTCCTAATCATAATCGTGTTATTTTATAATCTGATAAGTAAAATTCTAGCAACATTAAAACCTACAGCCTTGGAAAATAAAAAAAGACCCGTGGAAATATTTTCACGGGTCGTTGTGTTTTAGGCTACTATTTGAGCCGGATGGTCATGTTGAGCAGGAAGGCATCGGGATTGGTATTGATTTCGATCATGCACTCGAATGCGACATCTTCCTCCTCGATGTTCGGGAGCAGCTCGTGGACGAGATGGTAGAACTTGCCGGCGTACATTAGGCGTCGGAAAAGTTCATCCTTGCCGGGGCAGGAAAGCCGGTCCCAGGCTTTGGCGACTTTCTCAATGGCGGGCAGACACTCCTGCCAGTCTTTGAGCAGATCTCGCAAATGCGGTTGCCGGCCCGAGGCTTTGGCTCTGGCCAAGCTTGCCTCGATGCCGGTTTCAGGGTCAATCCAGCGGGAGTAAAGGACTCCCATTACCCATTCGGCCACATCCGGCTTTTTCAGAAGCGCTTCGGCTTCGCGGCGGGCGTCGCGCTGGATATCGGCATCCTCTTCGGGATCGACTGCCATAATCACGAGGCGTTGGCAATTATGCCCATTGCGCAGCAGTTCCATCTGCTTCCGGATTTGGTCAACCGTGGCCTCCCGCATTGTCATCGTCGGACAATCCTGGAACATCGTTTCTATTTGCGGAGTACTTTGAGGCATTAGCCATTTTTTGCCCCGGTGCATCACCCAGAAGGGGGATTTTGGCGGTTTGCCTTTCTCGGCCAAAACGGCAGTATCGGCCGAGATGACAGCACTAAAGAGCGTACCGTCTGGTGGTTGTTTTGGTGGATTTTTCATCCTCTCATTCTCCTCTAATCTGCGGTTTTGTTCCGTTTTATTCCTTTGCATCAATACACTGACGGTTTAACCCTAAATCCTATCATTTTTTTGCGTAATTGTCAATCAACATATTGTCTTTTGTTAAATTTTTAAATAAAAAAATAGAGGTGGACGTAAGTCACCTCTATGAGATTACCAGCGGGGCTTATTTTTCGGGTTAATGGCAAAATAGCCAAGAACCAAGATCAAAACCCCTAGAATTAGAAAGGGCAGCCAAGGAGGCATGTTTTGCACCTCACGGGTTGTGTTTAGGCTGGCAAGCGGTCACGGCGCTGCCAAAGCCAAATACGAAGACAAATGTGATAGCAGCCAGGACATTGCCGATAAATTGCCAAATCAGGGAAATCGGCAGTATTGCCGCCAGTCCAATCCGGAAAATCAGTGGTGGTTTGAGGGCTTTGTCGCGCATGCCAACTAAAAAGATGTAGGCAATAGCGCTTAAAACCAAAACCAGGCAAAACAGCAGAGCGACAATTACTATGAGCAACCGCATCGTGTTTCCCTCCGGGTTGATTTACCAAACAAAAAACCAGATGTTGGCTTAATCAGAGATTAATTGAACAAACATCCGGTTTTTTGTTATTTTTTGACAGGGATAACGTTAACAAACTTTACCCATTCCAGTGAACCATTGAATTTTTTCATTTTTTTCCGGCTGAATTTAACTACACCGGAAGCCAGGGCAAACAAAGTATCATCGCCGCCTCTTTTTACATTTTGGCCGGCTCTGATTTTACTGCCGCGTTGTCTGATTAAAATACTACCGGTTTTGGCAATTTCTCCGGCATATAATTTAGTTCCTAAGCGTTTTGATTGGGAATCGCGACCCAGACTAGTAGAGCCACCTGCTTTTTTATGAGCCATATTTTAGTCTAAATAGTTATTTTTTAAATTTTTAGATATGAGAGTAGTATAAATGATTATGATTAGATTGTCAAGAACGACTATTTATTGTATAATGGTAAGCGTATGAAATTTAGACATTTTTTCTTAATTTTCGCAGTTTTTGCGGTTTTAACCGGTTGTCAGCCGAAAGCTTTGGTTAGGGTAGATAATGTAAATCAAGCCAAACCAATCAATCAAAATCAGTCAGAAAAACCGGCAGTTATTGAAAATACCACCACGCCTAATGCAGTTAAAACTCCGGTGGTAGAAACGTCCACGCCAACAGTTACTAAACCAAAAACTACAGATAATCCCGAGGTAGTAATACCTAAATTTTTGGATTACCCGGTAGCTTTTGCCACTCAGGCGCCATATACCAATTGGGATGCGTTACACGAAGAAGCCTGCGAGGAAGCGGCAATGACTATGGCCGAAAAGTATTTTAAAAAAGAATCGCTCAGTGCTCATGTCATGGAGCAATCAATTTTGAATTTAGTTAAATGGGAAGAGGCGCATGGTTATAAAGTTGATTTGACCGCCGACGAAGCAACAGAGATTTTAAAAACTTATTTTGGTCTTAAAGCGGTGGTGGTTGATGATGTCTCGGTTAATCGAATCAAGCAAGAGTTGATTGCTAAAAAATTGATTATTATTCCGGCCGCCGGCCGGCAGCTTGGTAATCCTAATTTTAAACAGCCCGGACCAATTTATCATATGTTGATACTTCGCGGTTATGATGACAATAAGGGCGAATTTATTACTAATGATCCTGGCACCAGAAAAGGGGAAGGCTATCGTTATCGATATCAAGTTTTAATTGATGCAATTCACGATTGGCCGGCGGCTTTGGCTTTGGACGGCATGGCTGATGAAGAAATTGAAACCGGCAGGAAAGTAATGATTGTTGTTAATTTATAAAAATAGTTTAAGCGGGTATTTTTTAGGACTTGACAAGTCTTTTTTTAATTGCTAAAGTGTTAATACCAACCATTTTAGTTGGTATTAACAATTAATACCTAATATACTATGACTGCGCCTGTTGCTGCTAATTGCAGCTAGGCTATAGGGCAGGCAAGTGTCTGCCCCTAAGCCGCTAATTACTTGTATGAAATTTTCCACCAGATCATCTTACGGCTTGCGAGCGATTATTTATCTAGCTAAAAATTATCAAAAAGAGCCGATGTCTTTAGCCAAAATCGCCCGCGAGGAAAAAATCTCTTTGGCTTATTTGGAGCGTCTTTTTTCTCGTTTAAAAAGCGCCGGTTTGGTGATTAGTTCCAAGGGAACGGCTGGTGGTTACCAATTAGCCAAAAGCCCCTCTGAAATCACAATTTTTAGCGTTATAGAGGCTCTGGAGGGCAAGATATCGGTTTTTCATTGCCTGAATTCCCAGGGCGAGGTTTTCTGTGGCCAAAAAGGCTGTCCATCAGTCAAAGTCTACCAAAAAGTCCAAAATGCAATTTCTAAAAGCTTGCAATCAATGACACTTAAAGATTTAATAAAATAAGTGAATCGAAAGATTAAGTTAACCAAGAGATCGGTAATAAAAAGATCTCTTAGTCACTAGGTTTACTTGATTAACTCAATTTTATTCTATGGCTTATTCCCAAAAAGTAATGGATCATTTTAAAAACCCTCATAACCAGGGCCAGATTGCCGATGCCTCAATTATTGGCGAAGTGGGTAATCCATTATGCGGTGATATGATGAAAATATATTTAAAAATTACCCCAGCTAAATCAGGCAACCATTTGGCTGATACAATTGAAGATATTAAATTTGAAACTTTGGGTTGCGCGGCAGCGATTGCCTGTTCATCGGTTTCAACTGACATGGTTAAAGGTAAAACCCTTAAACAAGCCTTTGGCTTGGAAAAAAAAGATATTGTCAGTGAACTTGGTGATTTGCCGCCGGTTAAATTACATTGTTCGGTTTTGGCGTCTGACGGTTTGAAAATCGCGGTTAAAAATTATTTAGAAAAACAGGGCGTTTTAGATCAATACCCTGAAATTAAAAATTTTGAAATTAAAGAATAATAAAAAAATATGAGAGAAGAAGTCCAAAAAGTTTTAGATCAAATTCGACCAAGTCTGCAAGCCGATGGCGGTGACGTGGAGCTGGTTGATGTCGATGAAAAAACCGGCATCGTTAAAGTCAAATTACAAGGCGCCTGCCAGGGTTGCCCGATGTCGCAAATGACTTTACAGGACGGTATTGGCCGAGCCTTAAAAAGTAAAGTCGAAGGTTTTAAAGAAATTGAGTCAGTTTAAAAATATGAAAAAAGTTTATTTTGATCATTCGGCCACTACGCCGGTTGATCAGCAAGTGTTGGAAAAAGTCGTGCCTTATTTTTCCGAAATTTTTGGCAATGCTTCTTCAATTCACGGTTTTGGCCAGCAGGCAATTGCCGCCGTGGATGACGCCAGAGAAATCATTGCTGATTTTTTCGGTTGTAAAACCAAAGAAGTGATTTTTACTTCCGGGGCAAGCGAAAGTGATAATTTGGTTATTTTAGGTCTGCCAAAACCCGGTGATCATATTATTACCTCAAAAATCGAGCACCCGGCGATTTTGGAACCTTGTCGAGAAATGGAAAAAAGGGGAGTAGAAGTGACTTATTTGGCGGTTAACAAACAAGGTTTGATTGAAATTGAATCAGTCAAAAAGGTGATCAAAGAAAATACTAAATTGATTTCAATCATGTATGTCAATAACGAGATTGGCACGATTCAACCGATTGCTGAAATTGGCCAGCTGGTAAAAGAACTCAATCAAACTCGAAAAGAAAAGATCTATTTTCATACCGACGCGGTTCAAGCCACTAATTATTGCGAGATGAATGTTGACAAGCTCGGTGTTGATTTGATTTCAATTTCCGGCCATAAAATTTATGGACCAAAAGGCATTGGTGCTTTATATAAAAGATTAGGTACGCCGCTTTTACCAATTCAATTTGGCGGTCACCAAGAATCGGGTGTCCGGCCGGGTACTTTAAACGTTCCGGGTATCGTCGGATTGGGCTGGGCGGTAAAATTAGTGACTTTGGATCAGAAAAAAAATAATGAAATTAAAAAACTGCGCGATTATTTAATCCAAGGAGTGTTGAAAAATATTAAACAGTCTTGGGTAAACGGAGATTTGGCAAAAAGAGTACCCAGCAACGCCCATTTTAGTTTTAAAGGCATTGAAGGGGAAAGTCTGCTTTTACTTTTAGACCAAGAAGGTATTGCGGTTTCAACCGGTTCGGCTTGTTCTTCCGGCTCGCTTGAGCCCTCTCATGTTTTGCTGGCTTTAGGTTTAGATCCGTTATCGGCTCACGGTAGTTTACGGGTGACATTAGGTAAGTTTAACACCAAACCAGAAGTTGATTACTTTTTGGAAAAACTGCCGCCGATTGTGGAAAAATTGAGAAAAATTTCGCCCATCAAATAATAATAAAAATAAAAAAGGCTAAATGGATTAGTCTTTTTTATTTATTTTGTTGGTTTAAATTATTGAGTTGCTGGTGGTGTACTAGAAGGAGTTGTTGGTTCAGCCGTTTGTGGCGTTTGGGGAATTATTTTATTTGATTCCGGTATGTTGGTGGTAAAAAAATTTTTGATTTTTGAC
>JBAYJS010000058.1:0-5711 GCA_041664985.1 Candidatus Buchananbacteria bacterium
ACCAGGAATTAAAATCAATCGTGCCAAACCAAGGTAAGCTAATGGTTTTTTCCGAATCGGTAGCAGGACAAGGCAAATTGGCTGAACCTGATTTTTCACCTAAAGTTTCACCGACTAGATCATTACAGCCAAGTTTTGAATAATCAATCACCAGTTGCCGAATTTTTTGACCGGTGGTAGCATCATCCAAATACCCGGTGAAAGCTTGATTGCCAATCACAGTCAAAGGCACGCCAGAAACTTTAAGATTTAAATCTTTTCCGATTTTACCCATCAAATTGGCATTTTCCGGATTGTACCAAATTTCCAACTTTCTAATTTTTAAATTGGTAAATTCTTTTTCCAGTTTAGCTAAAAATAATAATTCTTTATGACAATGAGGACAGCCGTCACCATAAAAAAGCGTTAAATAAACCGGTGCTGCCTGCTGAGCCAAAGCTAAATTTGGCATTAAAAAAAAGACCAAAAGAAAAATAATTAAAAGTTTAGAAAAATATTTAGTCATGGTAAAAATTAAATTATCAAAAATTATTTATTTTGGTTTTCTTCAATAAGCTTAATTAAATCCTTTTTATCAGTTTCACCGGTTAAACGCCGAAACTCATCTCCGGTTTCATTCAAAAAAATAAATACCGGAATATCTTTGCTGATATTGTATTTTTTAACCATTTCGGCATCCAAATCATAATCATAATTAATCGTTTCTAACCAAGGATAAACCGGTGAAATTTTTTCCCAGCGTAGTTTCATTAAAATACATGAGGGACACCAAACAGCAGTAAAGATTAAAACTTTCATTTATTTAGCCCTCAAAAAATATTTTAAAAATTAGCATCAAAACTAAAGCCGCCAAAAAAACCGTAAAAGAAATGATTGACCGAACCAAATTACGATCTTGATGGATTTCCGGAATCAAATCAGAAGCGGAGATATAGATAAAGCCACCGGCGGCAAATGATAATAAAAATTGATTCAAACTAAAAATTTTATCTAGCAAAAAATAGCCAAGTAAAACCCCACCGATTGCCGTTAAAGCGGTTAAAAAATTATAAAATATTGCCTTACCCTTAGAAAAACCCGAGTACAACAAGACACCAAAATCACTTAGCTCTTGCGGTATCTCGTGAAAGATAATAGAAAAAGTTACCGGTATTCCTAAAGCCGGACTGACACTGAAAGTAGAAACGATCAATAAACCATCAATGATATTATGAATACTGTCGCCGATCAAATTAAGCCAACCCAAATGAGCGTGGGTATTACAACTTTGATCATGACAATGATGCCAGCGCAAAATTCTTTCCAAAACAAAAAAAATGCAAAAACCCATCAAAACATAAATAAAGATTTGAACTGAATTATTATTTTGATCCAGGGCTTCCGGCAATAAATGAAAAAAAGCACTACCCATTAAAGATCCGGCCGAAAAGCTAACCAACCAAAGTAAAGTATTTTTTAACAAGCGGTCAGATAAAGCTAAGCTAAAAATACCAACCAAAGAAATGGCAGATATCACCAAAACACTAATTAATGAGGATAATAAAACTAACATAGTATTAATATTCTAGCTGAAAAACTATAAAATTTCAACCTTTACTCGATTCTGTCGCTTAAACAATTTTTTTCGTTTTAAAAGTAAAGAATTACCAACCACAAACACATCGCTAAATGCCATGGCACCAGCGGCAATCATGGGATTTAAAAATCCGGCTGCCGCCAAAGGAATTGCACAAATGTTATAAAAAAATGCCCAAAATAAATTTTGTTTGATCGTAATAAAAGTCTTTTTGGCAAGCATAATCGCTTCCACCGCTTTTAAGGGATTACCGCTCATCAAAACAATCCCACCGGCTTCCACGGCCACTTCCGTTCCCGTACCAACGGCAATGCCTAGATCAGCCTGAACTAAAGCTGGAGCGTCATTGATGCCATCACCGACAAAAGCAACAATCTTTCCTTGAGTTTGTAATTTTTTAACTTCATTTGCCTTATCATTGGGCATCACCTCGGCAATTACTTTTTTTATTCCCAGCTGCCCGGCAATATAATCAGCGGTTTTTTGATTATCACCAGAAAGCATAACTGCCTCAATCCCCTGCAAATAAAGTAAATCAATTGCCTCTTTGGCTTGGGGTCTTAAAGTGTCTGCCACAGCGATTAAACCGCCAACCAAAGAATCAATTGAAATCAAAATTACAGTTTTGCCTTCAGCTTCCAGTTTGGCAATCGGCAAATTATTTTTTCCCGTAATAAATTTTGAGCTACCGACTAAAACTTTTTTGCCGTTGATTTCCGTTTCTAACCCTAAACCAAAAACGGCTTTAAAATTTTTGGATTCAAATAATTTTAAATTTTGTTCCTTGGCTTTTTTAATTATGGCCTTGGCGATTGGATGTTCCGATCCCGACTCGGCTGAAGCCATTATTTGCAATAACTCTTGTTTACTCATTTTTGAATCCTGATTTATGATTATATCGGTTACCTCAGGCTCGCCTTTGGTTAAAGTGCCGGTTTTATCAAAAATAACTGTATCAATTCTTTTTGCTCTTTCAAGATACTCCCCGCTTTTGATTAAAATCCCGTTTTGCGCACCCCGGCCGGTACCAACCATAATTGCCGTTGGTGTCGCAATACCCAAAGCACACGGACAAGCAATAATTAAAACTGCGACTAAATTAATTAAACTGGCAGAAAAACTGGCACCGAGCAAAAAATACCAAACCACAAAAGTTAAACCGGCAATGACCAAAATAATTGGCACAAAAATTCCCGAGATTTGATCGGCTAATTTTTGCACGGGTGCCTTGGTTAATTGAGCGGTTTCAACCATTTTAATAATTTGGGCTAAAATTGTTTTTTCACCAATTTTTGTGACTTTAACTTTTATTGCTCCCTGCTGATTTAAAGTTGCGCCGTAAACCAAATCACCGATATTTTTATCAACCGGCAAACTTTCACCTGTAAGCATTGATTCATCAACGGCCGTTGCTCCTTCAATAATTTGCCCATCCAGGGGAATTTTTTCACCGGGCTTAACTAATAAAATATCATCTAATAAAACATTAGCAACGTCAATTTGCAATTCCTTGCCGTCTTTAATCACCCGAGCCTGGCGCACGGCCAGGTGCATTAGCTTTTCAATAGCTGATGAAGTTTTACTCGTACTTTTTGTTTCCAAATAGTGCCCTAATAAAATCAAAGTGATAATTACCGCGGCACTTTCAAAATAAGTCGGCTGAGAATTAAAAACCGCCCACAAGCTATAAAAATATGCCGTTAAAGTGCCAATTGAGATAAGCGAATCCATGTTGGCTCTAAAATGGATAGTTTGTTTAAACATTCCCTGGTGAAATTCCAAACCCGGACCAAATAAAATTATTGTCGTTAAAATAATGATTAACCACTGCCAAGTATTAATGCCAAACCAGCCAATCGGTAATTCAATCATTACTATCATTGATAATAAAGCCGGTAAAGCTAAAATTAAACTAAGCAAAAATCTTTTCAAAAATTTCTGGGCATGATGAGCATGACTGGCGTGTTGCTGTTTTGGCGAAACAACTTGATAACCGTTTTTGGCAATGGCTGATTCCAAATCGGCCAAAGAAACTTGACTGTCATCATACTCAACTATCGCCTGAGCTTTAGGGTAATTAACCACGGCTGATTTCACCCCGACAATTTTTTTTAAAGCTTTCTCATTGCTGATGGCACAGGAAGCGCAATGCATCCCTGCGATATTTAATTTTTTTTGTTCCATAAATTTATTTTAGATAGTTAATTTTATTTATTACTGAACAATAAATTTTCCCCAAACCATTTGCATGCCGCAAGAAAAAGCAATTTCACCGGTATGATCTGGCGTGAAATTAATAATATTTTCACCGCGAAATAAAGTTTGCCTAATACCATATTCCGGAATTTGAATAACATTGGTACACCCACTGATACCGCTGCCATTAATCACCCAACGGACCGGAATGCCTTTTTTAATATATAAAACATTTGGCTGATAACCGCTGTAAGTTACAGTCATTTTTACTTGCTGATAGCTATCCGAAGGTACTGACGGATTTTTTTCATTTTTTAAATTACCACTCTCCAAAACAGTGGGCAAGGAAAAATTAAAACCAAAATTAGCTAAACCGCGGCCAATCATAATCAAAGCCAAAAGTCCGACAATAATGGCTGAAATTTTCATTACTTTTTTCATATAATTTTTTGAAAGATAAGAAATAAAAGTACCAAATCCAAACATTAAAGGAGTAGTACCTAAAGCAAAGAAGGCCAGGCTTAAAGCGCCGCGTCGCCAATCACCTGTGCCCAAAGCATAAAGTTGCATTGCTTGCAGCGGACCGCAAGGCATTAACCCGGTCAGCAAACCAATTACCAAAGGTGTTTTGGGATTGTTACTTTTACTTTGTTTAAAAATAAATTTGGCAATAAATTGCGGCGTTTTCAAACTGACTTTTTCCAGCCATTTGTAATTAGTAAATAAAGAAACCGCCATTAAAATCATAAAACTGCCAACAACTAACATTAAAATTCCAGAGACAGTTTGATTGATTGCAAAAAAGGAACCAAGCCCGCCCAAAATCGCACCCACCAAAGTATAAGAAATTAACCGGCCCAAATTATACTGTAAATGCGCCCAGGAAAAATTTATTTTTTTAGCTTTTTCTTTGACAGCAGCACTGGCCGAATAAGTAATAACTAAACCACCGCACATACCAATGCAATGAAAACTGGCTAAAAATCCGATTAAAAATATTAACCCGTAGCTAAGGTTTGACTCATTGAGTTTGGCTAAAATTGCCAAGGCACCGGATTTTTGAATATAAAAATAGCCAACCAAAAATCCAATCAAAAATAAAGGCAGCAATAACCCAAGAACAAAAGTTTTAGCGCTATTTTTTTTGGCTTTTGATTTTTTAGTTTTTGGGTCTAGGTTAACTTGATAATCAAAATTTTCAATTTTATTTTTGATTTGAGAAAAAGAAATTTGTTTTTGATCAAACTCGACCAAACAATTTCCGGTTTGATAATTCACCTTAATATTTTTCACGCCAGCCAAACTACCAACTTCCCCTTCCAGTAAAGTCTTACAGCTTTTGCAGTGCAGTCCGGTAATTTTAAATTCGATTTTTTCCATATTATTTACTGCTCATTTTTTGCAGTTTTAAAATTTCTTCAATCATTTGGCGCTTACGTGATTCATCAGAAGCTTTCATGGCTTTGGCAAAACAATTTTTTAAATGGTCAGCCAGTAAATTTTGGTTAACTGATTTTAATAAACCAATAATTGCCAAAACCTGCTGCATCACATCGACGCAGTATTCTTTCTCTTCTACCATATTAATAATTTTTCCCAAATGGCTTTGGGCTTTTTTCAAAGCGATTAAATTTTCTCTTTCATGCTCCATAGTTAGTGATTAGTAATTAGGTTTTAGGTTTTAGGTTTTAGGTTTTAGGTTTTAGGTTTTAGGTTTTAGGTTTTAGGTTTTAGGTTTTAGGTTTTAGGAGGGGGGGGTAAGATATACCTCCACCCCAGGTATAGGTATATTTTAATCAATAAAAAAAGAGTTGTCAAGCCCTTTTATTTGCTAAATTTATTTATTCTATTTTTAACACCTTATATTCAACTGTCTTATCTTTTAATTTAATTTTTACTACATCCCCTACCAAGCAACCCATTAGAGCCGAACCGATCG
>JBAYJS010000059.1:0-5654 GCA_041664985.1 Candidatus Buchananbacteria bacterium
ACAATTTGTCGATCCAAAATCGTGGTGTATAAATAGATCAGGTTATCGGCTTTGGGCATTTCCGTCATTGAGTCAGCCAAAGGTTTTTTGAGTTCAATTACCTTTGGTTTCCAAAATAAAATATCGGTTGTCGGAACAAAACCGATTTTTTTCAGATTTTTTTTAACAACCACACCGGCCACTTCAGGCGTTTCCGAATCTTTATCAATTTTAATAACAATGTCGCCGACTTTGCCGCCGATTTTGTTTTGGCTGTCTTTGATTGGCAAGCCAAAAATTGTGCTGAAAAAAAACATAATGTTTCAATTAAAAATCGAAGCCGGTTGCTTCTTTAAAAATCCATCCAATTTAATTGTATTATATTTATTATCATCTGACAACACTAAAAACCCAATTATTTGGAGGTTTTATCTCGTCAAAAAAAGTGCTATAATTAAATAACAAAACTCTATGAATTTATCAGTAAAAAAAATAATTATCCTTGCTTTGGCGGGTTTTTTAATTTTACCTCAGCCAATATTGGCGGCAACCAAAACTACGGCCAAAAAAACCACCACTGCTGTCAAAAAAGTTAAAGAAATTACCCAAAAAGATTTATTGGATCGTTTTTTGGTTCAAACCCAAAGTTATGACCGAATTTGGTATACGAGCAGTCAGACCAAAAAACGTTATTATTTACGTAATGATGATGATTTAAAATGGCTGATCAGCAAATTTTCCGTTAAAATTACCGATAAAGATTTAAATAAAATTTCAGTAAGCGCCAAAAAGAAAAGTGTCGCTGCCATTTTAACTAAATATAAAGGCAAACTAATTACCAATAACAATAAAGTTTGGTTTGTTAACCCCGATGATGGTCTTAGATATATAATTAAGGATTTTAAAAATCTTTTGGCAGTCACAAAAGTCATTGGTTATAAAGTCAGCGATCAGAATTTAAGAAAAGTCGCAATGAACGGCGACCAACTGACTTTTGATGCGGCTTTTGCTTCAGTGGCTTACGTTGAATATGATGGTGATACTTTTAGCAATGGTTATTATAATGATACGATTTTGCCTTTAGCATCTTTGAGTAAAGTGATGACTGCCTTAGTTTTATTGGACCAAAATTTAGATTGGGATAAGTTTGTTACCGTTACTAAAGAAGAAATTAATTATCCCAAAAGTATTGTGGGTGAAGATGGCACCAGCGAAGTTAATTTACAGGCAGGCGACCAAGTCAAAATTAATGATCTTTGGATTGCCATGCTTTCAGCTTCATCTAATCAGGCAGCCGTAATTTTAGCCGACAGTAGTGGTATTTCCCGAAAAGAATTTGTCGCTTTAATGAATCAAAAAGCCAAAGATTTGGGGCTGAAAAAAACTGAATTTTACGAAATGTCTGGTTTGGACCCAAACAATATTAGCACGCCAGAGGAAATGGCTATCATGGCCAAAGCCGCTTTTGCCAACCAAAAAATCGCTTCGGCAACCAATGTGACTGATTATACTTTCAAAGTAATCGCTCAAACCGGCAAGGAACGAAACGTCAATGTGAAAAATCGCAATTACAGTTTACTTGCTTTTGAACCGCAAGCTTCCAAAACTGGTTATTTGGTTGAGGCTAAAAGTAACTCGGTAATTAAAAAGGACGGCAAAATAATTGTGGTTTTGCACGCCGCCAATAACACTCAGCGCAATCAAATAATTTCTCGGCTTTTAAGTTTGGAAAATAAACTATCGCTTAACCGTTAATTTTAAAAATATGAAAGCTAAAATTCAACCGCATATTCTTTGTCAGTCAGGCGATATTGCGCCTTATGTTTTACTGCCTGGCGATCCGGGTCGGGTTTTGAGAATGGCAGCGCTGCTTGATAGCTATAAAGAAATAGTTTTTAATCGTGAGTACCGCGTGGTCACCGGTTTGTATCGCGGTGTGCCGGTGACAATTTGTTCAACCGGCATGGGCGGTCCGGCCGCCGCTATTGGGATTGAAGAATTAATTAAAGTCGGCGGCAAGGTGTTTATTCGGGTTGGTTCTTGTGGTGCCAATGATAAAAAAATCAAAATTGGTGATTTGATAATTTCAGACAGTGTCATTCGGCAAGATCACACTTGTTTGGATTATGTACCCCTGCAATTTCCCGCTATTGCCGATCCGGAAATTTTTAGCTTGCTGACTCAAACAGCCCAAAAATTAAAAACCCAATTAAAATTTAATTATTATACCGGCCCAACTGTCAGCGTTGACGCTTTGTATTCGCCAAAAACCAAAGAAAGCAAAACATTTTGGCAACCGTTTGGCGCTTTGGCTCAGGACATGGAAGCGGCCACGGTTTTGACTTTGGCGCGAATCAGAAAAGTTAAAGCTGGCGTTATTCTTTTGGTGGTTGACACTGAAGGCGAAAAAAATGTCGCTGCAAAAATTGCTGAGTACTCAACACAGGCTAAAAACAATAAAGGTTTTTTGGTTGAATACGAAAAAAGAGGGGTTAAATTGGCCCTAGAAACAATTTATAATTATCATCAGAAATATCATGGGTAAAGAAAAATACGTTGGTGTAAAATTTAAAACCGTTTTTGTCGGAAGTTTCAAACCAACTGTTTTAGAAAAAAAATTAATCAAACGACTGATTGCCGCGGGAAAAATTTATGGCCAGCTTGGTTTGGTTGATCAAAACGGTGGGAATATCAGCGTTCGGGTAAAAAACGGTTTGATTATTAAAAAAACCGGTTCTTATCCATATCAGTTAAAACCGGCTGATTTTGTTTTGGTAACCAAAGTATCGGGCGATAAAGTTTTTGTCAAAGGTGATTTTGAACCAAGTTCGGAAGTTCGTTTTCACTGGGCAATTTATAAAGCCAGACCTGATATCAATTGCGTTTTACATGCTCATGATTTTGATGCGGTTAATTGCAAAGAAAAATGCGCCGAAGTCGGTTATATTCCTCATTTTGCCTACGGGACTTTGGCTTTGGCAAAAGCCGTTTTCCAAAAAGCCAAAAAATACGATTATATTATTGAAGCCGAGCACGGCGTGATTGCTTTAGGCAAAGACGTTAAAACCGCATTGAATTTAATCAAAAAATATTATGTCCGATTTAAAAAGCTTGCAAAAAAAGCTGCCTAAAACCATTGAATTAAAAAAAGATCATGTGGTTATGATTGATCAACTGCTTTTGCCCAGTCAGCTTAAATTTATTAAGCTTAAAACTTATCAGCAAGTCATCAAAGCTATTTATACGATGCAAATTCGCGGCGCGCAAGCCATTGGCGCGGCCGGTGCCAGTGCTGTGGTGCTGGCAGCCAATAGTTATAAATCAAATAACGTTTCAAATTTTTTAAAATTTTTAAATCAAGCGGCAATTCAAATTGCCAAAACTCGGCCAACAGCGGTTAATTTGGCTTGGGCCGTTAAAAAAGTAATGAGCGAGACTAAAGGGAATTCCGTTGCTGAAATTAAAAAAAATATTTTTATAGCGGCAGACAAACTTTTAAATTCGGAAATGCAAAATAATCTTGAAATCGGAAAGTATGGCCAGGTTTTAATTAAAAATGGTGCCAGAATTTTAACTCATTGCAATGCCGGCTCGCTTTCGGGCGTTTGGTTTGGTACGGCAACGGCGCCGATTTTTGCCGCGCATTTAGCCGGAAAAAAAATTAAAGTTTTAATGGATGAAACGCGCCCGATGCTGCAAGGCGCGCGGCTAACCGCTTGGGAAATGATTCGCGCGGGAATTGATTGTCAACTTAATATTGATAGCGCTTCGGGGTATTTGATGTCGCACGGTTTGGTGGACATTGTAATTGTTGGCGCGGATCGAATTGTAAAAAACGGCGACGTGGCAAATAAAATTGGGACTTATCCTTTAGCTTTAATGGCGCGTGAACACAATATTCCTTTTTACGTGGCGGCGATGAATTCAACGATTGATTTAAATTTAGCTTCGGGTAAAGACATTCCAATTGAGCAGCGAAATTCCGATGAAATTATTAAAGATATTTTATATTATAAAAAACCGGTTGCACCAAAAGGGGTGAAGGCGTTTAATCCGGTTTTTGATGTGACACCGGCAAAATTGGTCACAGGAATAATCACCGAAAAAGGAATATTTGAAGCGCCGCAAATTGCCGATAGCTTAAAATAACCATAAAGCAGACAACAGAAACATTGCCTTAAATTGGCAGTGTTTTTTATGGCGGAGCCAATTTACTAAAATTCGCTACGTTTTTTAAGGCTCGCATTTGGATATTAACATTTCCAGGGAGTTCTATTTTGCATATTTAACAAGATAGGCTAAACTTAAATCAGTGATAGTCTGAAACGCAAATGTTAGGCAGCTAACTGGAGGGTTTTGTCATGAAAGGTTTACTGAGTCTGCTATTTCCGTCTTGGTTTGCTGAACCGATCTCGGAGTCAGCAAGCGTTGTGCCAAAGTTCGGCCGGAAGGTTTGGACAATTCAAGTCCGTTTCATCACAGGGCAAGTGGGTTTGGCCGAGTTGGTTGAAATGGCAAATGTGTATTGCCAAAGTTCGCAAGGCCATTCAGCCCGGTTTCGGCCGATTCGTAAGGGCGCAACAGCCGATGTTTCAATGAACATGATGCAGCGTCAGAAGGGTTATAAGTGCCCTAAGCTGGCTGCCATTCAAGAAATGAAACTACTTGAGGAAAACTCAAGACGCCCGGAACCCGATACGGTTCAGTTCAAACTGTTTGAAGGCAGTGAGCTTGGTCAGCTGGAGCAGGAAGTCAATCGATTTTGTCTGACCGTTGAGGCACAAAAAGCCGACATTCAGTTTGATGAGGAAACCGGCAAGTGGGCAGTGATTATCACCTATGGTTCGTACCTTCGCTAGGAAGCACTCGCATCCCAATTAAAAGGATGCGATTTTTTTATTGTTTAGTGGTGGATAAGTCAAGTTAGGCTATAAGTTTATTATAATTTTTTGGCTAAAATTAAGTAAATCTACCCATATTTTTTGTCAAATAAGGACAATTAAGAATAATTGTATATAATAATTATCAAATATTGACAAATAAGGACATTACCTTTATACTTAAAAATAGGGAGTGCTTAAATTGAGCAATAAAAAAATGCCTAGTTACCGGATTTTAACGCCGGAAGAAGTTGCCTCAATCATGAAGGTAAGCCAAAAAACGGTTTATCGCTGGATTAGTGCTGGGAAATTAGGCGCCAGCCAGGTCGGCTACAAAACTTATCGGATCTTTGAACAGGATCTGATTTTATTTATGAAAAAAAATCGAGTTAATAAAAAATAATGAATAAGTTTGAAAAGTTAAATCAGATTTTTCAAAAAACTAGAAACCAAATAATTCTAGGAATTTTACTTTTGTTAATTTTGACAACGGTGGTTAGTTTTAATTTACCATTGGCCCAAGCCGCCCCGGGTATTAATAAACAAATTAATTACCAAGGTAAAATGTCAACGGCTAGCGGCGCAACTGTTACCAACGCTTCTTGGTCTTTCCGATTTAGAATCTATGATGCTTCCAGTAATGGAAGCTTACTTTGGACGGAAAGATGGAATAGTACCACAACACCAGTGACTACGATTAATGGAGTGTTTTCCGTTGCTTTAGGCTCTTTAGGCCAAGCTGACAGTTTGGATAGTATTAATTGGAATTCCGATAGCTTATATTTACAAATTGAT
>JBAYJS010000060.1:0-5377 GCA_041664985.1 Candidatus Buchananbacteria bacterium
CTTGCGTCCACACGGCTCTGAACCGTGCGTGCCCGCCTGCCAGCGCCTATGCCTATGCCGAAGGAGGGATTTGAACCCTCATGGACTTGCGTCCACACGGCTCTGAACCGTGCGTGCCCGCCTGCCAGCGCCTATGCCTATGCCGAAGGAGGGATTTGAACCCTCATGGACTTGCGTCCACACGGCTCTGAACCGTGCGTGTATACCAATTTCACCACTTCGGCTCAGGCATAGGCGGGCAGGTATACCAATTTCACCACCGAGGCATTGGTGAGGGGTAAATATACCAACCTGCCTATCGGCAGGTAGGTTTTACCACTCGCCCGAATTTATTTGAGTTAGTTAAAAGAGAAAACGGTATCAGTGAATTAAGTCACTGCATATTTTATTAATAAAAGTCCTTATCAAAATTCAAATTTTGATAAAGGTTTGCCAAAAGTTTTGAATTAGCTAAAGCTAATTGAGATCAAAAAATTAACGGATGGTTTTTTGCCAACTCCATTTGACCTTGACATACCACTCGGTTGAATCGTTTAAACGATCAGCCGGAACAATGATGCGATCAAGACCAATGCCTTTGATTTTTTGGTCAGCAACGTAAGTATAAGTTGGTTTGTATAAAAAGATGGCTGGTGTCTCGGAGGCTAGGGTGTCTTGAAATTTTTGATAAGCGGCGGTCTTTTTTTCCCAGTCGTTGGTTTTTCTGGCTTCTTGCAGCCAAGCGTCGGTATCGCGGTTGGCAAATGATGTCAGGTTTAAGCCCGGATCTTGAATTTGGGATGAATGCCAGAAAGCATAAGGATCCGGATCTGAACCAACAATAATGCCAAACAATAAAGCTTGATAATTTCTTGGTTTAATGGTGTCGCGGCTGATTTTACTGCCCTCAACAATTTGTAGGCTGACTTTAGCTCCAATTTTTTCCCAAGCTTGCTGAACCAACTTAGCCGCTTTGATATTTTCCGACTGATTGACGGTGGTTAAATTGATTTCCAAAATAGTATCACTTTTTTTGCGGTAAAAGGTTTGAGCCGAGGAAACCTCTTCCTCTAAATTTTCTTCGGGCTCAGCTTGGGTGGTAGTATTATTATTTTCTGCACCGGCCGTAGTTTTTTCTTTTTCCGCTTGGGCTTTTTGTTCTTTTTCTGCCAGATAAGCCTGGTATTGTTCAGCGGTCAATTTTTGCCAACCGGCATCGTCTAGGGTTTTATTGGCTTGGTCTAAATTAAAACTCAGGGCTTTATCCGGGCTGGTTTGAATATCAACCGGCAAAATCGGGCCATCAATAATTTTACCGTCAAGCTGTAGAGTTTTATTTAATATTTCTTCTTTATTAATGCTTAGAGCCAAAGCTTTTCTGACATTTTTGTCTTTTAAAGATTCATTTTGCTTTTGATTAAAAAAGATTGCAGTGTATTGAGGTAAAGATAAAGAATAATACTTAAGATTTTTTTGGGCGCCAAGCTGAGATTTAAAATCTTTTGGTAAAAAACTGATGCCGTTGGTGGAATGATTTTTTAAAGCGGCTACAGCGGTTTCAAAATCAGGATAGAATTTAAAATTAATTTTTTCCAAGTATGGTCTTTGGGCGTAATAATTTTCATTGGCAACCAAGGTGTAAGATTTGATATTACCCAGTCGGTCTTTAGCCAAAGATTTAAATTTCCATGGTCCGCTGCCGATTGGTTTAAGATTATACTCAGTCAGGTTGGCATTAACCGGCGGAATTTCACCCCAAATGTGAGAAGGTAAAATGCCAACGGTTAAAAGATCTAAAAATGACGGATAAATTTCTGGTAAAACAAATCGGACGGTTTTTTCGTCAACTTTTTCAATTTCAACGCCGCGAAAACTGATTAGTAAAGGACTTTTGAATTCCGGATCTTTAATACTTTGAAAAGTAAAAATGACATCGTCGGCAGTTATCGGTTGCCCGTCTTGCCATTTTAAATTATCTTTTAAAGTAAAAAGGTAGTTTTTTTGATCCTCGCTGATTTGCCAACCGCTGGCCAAATCCACTTCCAGCTGCAATTCATTGTTATATTTAACCAATCCGGAAAATACCAACCTGGCAATATCGGCGTCAACGTCATTGGTTTGGCTTAATAAAGGATTGATGTATTGGGGCGCGCCGATTAAGCCGATGGTATATTCACCACCGGGTTTGGGCAAAGCCACAAAATTACGGTTGAAAAAATTGACCAGTATTGCACCCAAGCTGACAATAATCAAAACCAGTAAGCCGCCAGCGATTAGTTGTTGTTTTTTATCAAGAACTTTTGGTAAGTATTTCAGTTGTTTTAAAGTCGGAATCTTTTTTTTATTCAAAGTATAAACTAATTTTTTGTCCAATTCTTTTTGTTGCAAAAAACCGGCGGGTTTTTCCGCTTGTTCTCCGCTTGTGGCAGTCGGATTGTCAGAGGAGCTTTTGATTAGTTTATTAATGAGAGGAATTTTTTTCAACACAAAATAAATTAGTGTTTTTATTAAACAACGCTAAAGAGGTTAGAGGATGACATTAACTAAAGAAACAACCAAAAATATGGCCGCAAAGACGATAGTTAAAACAAAGAGATATTTTTCCACACCGCGTTTGGTTCGGTAAACATTGCCATCGCCGCCAAAAGCCGAGCCGACGCCGGCTCCGCGGTTTTGCATTAAAACTAATGTTACCAAAGCAACAGCTGAAACTAATTGGATGAGATCTAAAATAAGTTGAGTTTTCATAAGATATAAATGAAGTCTAACAGATTAGCCGATAAATGTCAATTATAAACAATCAGTTGCTTTTGCCTTTTTGGGTAATAATCTTTTTTAGTGTAAAAACACTTTTACCGCTAACTTTCATTTTTGGCTTGGCTTTTTGGTGTTTTTTTCTCAATTTTTCCTCAATTTCTTCGTGATTTTGGGAAAAGTTAGGCATACTTTACTTTTAAATATTCATTGGGAATTTAATCACTAAATAAAAGCAGTAAGAAAATTTGGGGTATGAACTTGTTTATTATTCAATCCTCTCATTTTATGATATAATATATCATAGATTATGTATAGTGAAAATCCTTCTTTTATCGTTCCACCAATCAATCAACCCGGCCAAAAAAAGAAAAAAAGCTGGTATAAAAAATGGTGGGGAATAGTGATTATTGGTTTTTTTGCGATTTTTTTAGTTTTGTTAATTGCCATCAGTTTTTATATTGGTAACGTGATTCTAATGTTGCGCAGCGGCGAGATTGCCGTTGAGCAGCTTTTGGGCGAGGATGTGGCAGTAACGCGACAAAGAGAATTGGAAAAATTGGTTACCAAAGACGATCCTAAAACCGGATTAAAAACCGCCAAGGTGGTAATTGTCGAATTTGGCGATTTTCAATGTTCGGCCTGTCAAAAGGCTCACGCGGTGATGAAAGAAATCCTAGCTGACTACGGCAATCAAGTTTTGTTTGTCTTTCGTGATTTTCCCTTGATGAATGATCATCCCAAGGCTTTAGCGGCAGCTATGGCGGCCAATTGTGCCTATGAACAGGGTGGGTTTTGGGAAATGTATGATAAAATTTATGCCACCAATCAAGAGACGTTGGCTGAAACTATTTTAAGAAATTATGCCGTTGAGTTGGGTTTAAATATGCCTCAATTTGACAATTGTCTTGAGTCGGGAAAATTTCTAAAAGAAATTGAGCAAGATTTACAACAAGGTTATGAGCTGGGAGTCAGAGCCACGCCGACATTTTTTATAAACAGCACGAGAAAAAAAGTAGAAGGTGCAATTCCATTTGCTGATTTTGAAAAACTTATCATCAAAGAGTTAAGTCGTTAATTATGAGCAAAGGCAATAAAAAAGTATTAACATTTTGGTTGTTTTTTATTTTTAGTTTTTTATTTTTAGTTTTTTTCAGTGCGCTACCGACTCAAGCCGAAGAAATTGATGTTAACACTTTAAAACCCGATATTGTTATTGACATTGGCAGTTTTAATTCCAAAACCGATTTTAAAGATGTTACTGAAACATCATGTGCTGGTAGTAGTAATTCCAATTGCGTTGAGATCGGCTGGATCAGTCAATATATTTCCGTTCTCTATACTTACGGCGTAGGCGCGGCGGCGATTTTAGCCATGGTGATGATTATGATTGGTGGCTTTATTTGGTTACTTTCCGCCGGCAGTCCGGATAAAGTCGGTAAAGCCAAAGAATTTATTACTTCAGCTTTAGCCGGGTTACTTTTGGCTTTATTTTCTTTTTTAATTTTAAATACGGTTAACCCAAAATTGACCAGCCTTGAACCATTAAGTGTTTCTGCAATTACTGAACAAGTAGCCAAGTGTTGCAGGGTGGGTGATAGCTATGAATTTCAATACTCCAATACCTCTAATTGTCCGAACGGCAGTGCTCCAGAGACAGATACTTTTAAATGTTTGCCTAAAAACAGACCCTGTTGCTGCATTACTAGCGGATATGAGCGTGGCTGTACACCAGCCGAATGCACAAACAGTTGTTATGGTGAAAATAGTGGAAGATTATATATAAGTCAAACTTGTGCTCAGGTAAACGGAGAGAGAGGAGTCCAGATTTATGATGGCGTATGTGAAGCACCGCAAGGGTCAGTTAGCGGAAAATGTTGCTGTGCTAATGAGGCTGGATTTACTTGTACACCGGCTAAGTGTACTGCGGATGAGTGCGATGGCAATCACTCTTCATTTATACCTGAGGAGAGTTGTGACGATATGGCAAAGAGAAGTTTTCAAAACCAAGGCGCTTGCACCCCATAGCTATCTTACAGTTAGGATTAAAATTATCATTTTATAAAATATTACAAAAAATGAAATTTTGTTTTAAAAAACGAATTGGCCTTTGTTTAATTGGACTTTATTTTTTTGGTCCATTTTTGTCATTTATTATTTTACCAAATAATTATTTTTCAATTTATAATTTTTTTGGCATTTCGCAGGTAAAAGCCCAGGGCGCCGGAGTTGGGATCGAAACCGGCCATTCCGGAGTAACCGGAGCATCAATGACGGCAGAAGAAAAAGCAACGCCACCAGTTGAAAGAACTACGGGCGTACTCAGTCCGGTTAATCCAGATGACTATAAACCAAAAATTAATATTTTATTTGGTTCCACTAAGTTAGAATTTCAATCAGTTAGTTGTGAAGGTGGAAAATGCTCTATTCCCTGGATCAGTCAGTATATCAGTTCTCTTTATACTTATGCTGTAGGTGCTGCCGCGATTTTAGCCATGGTGATGATTATGATTGGTGGCTTTATTTGGTTACTTTCCGCCGGCAGTCCGGATAAAGTCGGTAAAGCCAAAGAATTTATTACTTCAGCTTTAACCGGGTTACTTTTGGCTTTATTTTCTTTTTTAATTTTAAATACGGTTAACCC
>JBAYJS010000061.1:0-4355 GCA_041664985.1 Candidatus Buchananbacteria bacterium
CATTCCCTATAATATCGCGAAGCGTGTCCGCAATAAATATCTGTTCCGCGAATTCTGCCAAGAAAACGGCATCCCCGCGCCTAAACATATTCTCATAAAATCTTTGGCAGAAATTGAAAATCTTCCGGAAAATTTTTCTTTTCCGCTGGTAATTAAACCGGTCTTTGGCGCCAGTAGCGCTTACGTGGTAAAAGTTGACAGTAAAGAAGAATTAATCAACACCTATAATTACATTAAAAAAAATATCTCCACCAGTACCGAAAGTGCTCTAAATGAGGGTTTGGATATTTTTGTTGAAGAATATATTAAAGGCGATGAAGTTGATGTGGATATTGTTTTACAAAACGGCAAAATAAAATTTTACTCCATCTCGGATAATTACCAAACCAAAGAACCGTTTTTTATCGAAACCGGCCAATCAATCCCTTCCAGCCTTTCACCTAAACATCAGCAGGCCATCGTGGCTTTGGCTGAAGAGACTTTAGAAAGAATCGGCGTCCAAAATGGCGTTATCCACTTTGAAGCCCGCTCAAGCCAGGAAGGTCCGGTACCAATTGAAATTAATCTGCGAATGGGCGGTGATGAAGTTCACTCTTTCGTTAAAGGTGCCTGGAATGTCGATTTGATTGAATGCGCAATGAAAATTGCCTTGGGAATTTATATCCCCAAAATCCACAAACCGGAAGTTCCCCATAAATATATTACCGGCGTTTACTTTTTGGCTGATTATTCCGGCGTGTTGTCAAAAGTCGATATCGGCGAGGAATTAAGCAAAAAAGAATACTTGGAAGAAATTCATTTTTTCAAAAAAATCGGCGATCCGATTTTAGTCCCGCCGGAAGGTTACGATTATATGGGCTGGATTACCGTTTCCGGTTACAGTTTGCCTGATGCCCAAGAAAATCTTAAAGACGCTTTAAAATATGTTCGCTATGAAGTGGCCAAATTCGCTCCCGAATCTTCAATTGGTAAAACTTTAAGAAAAAATAGTTTTTCCCATGCGGCTTTAACGACTAGCCTTCTGATTCAAGCGGCCAAAATTGAAAAGATTCGAAAATTGACCAAGGAAGAACAAAGAAACTTACATATTGGTATTGCCTGCAATACTTATGAAGAAAGCGATAATGCCGTCGAAGAAGAGCTAATGTCGGTTGGTAAAAATATCGAGGAGACTTTAAAAAATCGCGGCTATAAAGTTACCTTTTTTGATTTTAATAATATTGATAAAGTCTATCAGGATTTGAAAAATAGTGATGTTGATTTAGTTTTTAATGTCTGTGAAAGAATCAATGATTCAAGTCTGCTTGAACCGCATGTTGCTTCTTTGCTTGATATTTTACAGATTCCTTACACCGGTTCCAATCCATCAACTTTAAGCTTATGTATTGATAAAATCCGGGTAAAAAAATTATTAGCCTATCATAATATCCCAACACCAAAATGGGATTATGCCTATACTTTAGATGATGATATTAGCGAAGAATTACAATATCCACTAATTGTTAAACCGGCTAATACCGACAATTCAATTGGTATTACCAATGAATCAGTCGTTAACAACAGAGAAGAGCTGCAGCGGCAGCTTAAGAAAATTATTACTGACATCGGCAGTCCGGCTTTGATTGAAGAATATATTGAAGGCGACGAATATGATGTTTCAATTTTAGGTAGCGAGGAAGACGACTTAAGAGTTTTGCCTCTTTCGCGTTCAATGTTTAAAGATATGCCCGAAGGCATGTGGCACATTTATACTCACAATAGCAAATTCGGCGATGAATCGTTAGACAAGCTTGGCATTACGGTTCAAAGACCGCCAAAAAATATCAGCAAAAAATTAGAAACTTTACTGACCGAGATTGCCCTAGACACCTACAATATCTTGGACTGTCATGACTATGGCCGAGTTGAAATCAGAGTCGATAAAGACGACAATCCTTATGTTTTGGAGCTTAATCCCAACCCTTCAATTAATATTAAAGATTGCGTTTCGTCAGTGGCCAAACTTACCGGTCTAGAGTATGCTGACTTTTTGGAAGAAATCATTAACTTGGCGATTAAGCGCTACAAGGGCCGACCGCCTTATTATCACCTTCAAACTAATACCATCTAATTTATCAATCATTACTAAAAAGAATGACTGACAAAAAAATTAAAATTGGGGTTTTTCCTTGTGATCTGGAAACTGTCATGGCTGACAAAAAAAATAGCCAATATGATTTTTTTTATTTAACGGCTATTGATACGGCTGAACAAAAATGGCTGACCCAATTTGTTAAAAAAGAAAAGATAATTTATTACCATTTGGCCAAAAATAAACATCGACTGGAAGAAAATGACTTCACCGATATCTTTTCTTTTTCTGACGTTACCAAGGCAATTAAAGCCAAAAAACTTAATTATCTTTGGTTAACAGTTAATAATCATGACCGCGCCTTTTTAAAAAAATGGTCAGAAATCAATAAAGTAAAAATTATCGGTCCGGATTTTAATTTGCAGGCTAATTTTGAAAGTAAAATTTGGTTTGACCAATTTTTGGAAAAAAATAATTTACCTAAGCCAAAAAGCCAAATCATTCATCCAACCGAAAAAAATATAAAAATTTCGGGCAAAATGGTTTTACAAAGCATTGACTCAGCAGGTGGCGAAGGCACCTTCTTTTTAGACAACAAAAAACAAATCAACGATTTACTGAAAGCCAAAAAACTTAATTCCCAAAATAAATATTTACTCCGCCAGTTTGTTACTGGTGATTCTTTTGGTATTACTTTATTTACTACGCCAAAAATCATTGCTTTGTCAGCTATCCGCTTGCAGTGTTACCAGCCGGGCGCAAATAAAAATGAAAAAATTTTTATCGGCGTTCAATGGCAAAAAAATCAAATCGCAAACAGCCTCAAAAATAAAATTGACAAAACCTTTATAGAGCTGGGCCAATTGCTGCAAAAAAACAATTTTTTTGGTTTTGCTAATGTTGATTTTATTTTAAATAAAAAAGGTAAAATTTTTATTTTGGAATGCAATCCCCGATTTTCCAGCGCCACCGTCCAACTGCTTGGTCTGCCCAAGCTAATCCATGGTTTAAAAGCCGGCAATCTAATGGTAAAAAGTTATCTAAAGAATGAAAAACCTAGCGGCAAAGCTAAAATTTATCATTTTGTCAAAACTAACTATGAAGGTGCTGTTTTGAATATTGATATTTACCCCAAAAAAACTCTGGAAATTAAAAAAGATTTTACACCCGGAGTTTACACAATAAATAAAAATCAAATTAATTTTATCAGTCCCGACATAAAAAAAATTGGCCTGGCAAAAAATAATTTCATTTACATGTCAATGGCTCAAAAACACGAAAAATATTCCTCCCATACCAATATTGGCACTTTATTTGCCAATTACCCATTGTTTACTAAAAATGGTAGTATTAATCCAGCTGGCAAAAAATTATTAGCTAAGTTCAAAAATTATGAATAATCAAAAATCAACCGAAAAAAAATTGATTGAAAAAATTTTAGCCGAAAAAATAAAAGTTAAGCGCGGTTCGCTTTTGCCGGCAGTCAAAGAAGCTTTAAAGAAAAGAAACAAGATTTTACAGTTGACCAAAAAATATCCCACGCCTTTTTATGCTTTTGACCAAAAAGCCCTGCAAAAAGCCATTGACTCGTTTAAATCGGCTTTTGATAAAAGTCTCTATCCTTATCAGGCCTTTTATGCCCTTAAATCAAATCCTCATCCTTACGTAGTTAAAACTGTTTTAAAAAATGGTTTTGGTTTGGATGTTTCCAGCGGCCGAGAATTAGAAATTGCTTTAGCTTGCCAAGGCAAAAAAATAATTTTTTCCGGTCCGGCCAAAACCGAGGCGGAACTAAATTTGGCTTTAAATCATGCCAAAAAAGTTACAATTCATCTGGATAGTTTTACCGAATTAAAAAGATTAGGCAACTTAGCCAAAAAAAGAAAAATTAAAATCAATGTCGGTGTCAGAATTTTTACCCAGCACCACAACAACTGGGCGATTAAATTTGGTATTCCTTTAACTGATCTTAGTAAATTTTACAAACAAGTCAAAAAATATCCCAATCTTAATTTTCAAGGAATTCAGTGCCACAAAAGCTTGAATGAATCGGCTTTGCCTTACCAAAAAATGATTCAAGACATCGGCTGTTATTTAAAAAATAATTTTTCCAAAAGCGATTTACAAAATTTTAAATTCGTTGATATTGGCGGCGGCTATTTGCCATATCGAATTGACGGCTACTACCCTTGGGATACGCCCCAGGGTCAAATAACCAAAATCGTCAATGACTATTTTTGTAAAAAAAATAATTTCAAAGACAGATACTATCCTTATGAATCAG
>JBAYJS010000062.1:0-4352 GCA_041664985.1 Candidatus Buchananbacteria bacterium
GAGAGAGGTGCCAAGGCGGTGGTAGTTTGCACCGGTGATGGCTTGAAGTTTACCGCACCGTTTGTGACGAGTAATCAACAGTCAGTCATCACTGCGTCTGATTGCCGACCCGAAACTGTTGCCGAAATCATGAATGTGAAAAAGGCAGCCTAGTCGTTCTCTGAGTATAGGTTAGAAGCGAAACCAGTTTTCGCTTCCTTTTTTTTATGGTATAATAAATTAATCATGACCACTAATGAATTGCATAAATTTCTTGAATATTTAACTCAACAAAATATTGTTTGGGCGCCCAAACGAGTTGATGGTGAATTGGTAATTGAGCAAGTTTTTGATCCCAAAAAAGTTGAGTTGACCAGTGAATTGCCGCTTTATTCTTTTAAACGGATTTTGGTGCCTGACAAAGAGGTGCTTTTTAATTATCAAAACAGCCAAATTAAACCCGAGATTAAATCACCCAACCAGGTAATTTTTGGTTTAACCATTCCGGATTTAAAAGCGATTACTTTTTTAAACCAAGTTTTTGCCAAAGATCCTTATTTTCAAGAGCGATTGAAAAAATCTTTAATCATTGGCCATAGTTTGGTTCCGACGGAAAATTATCAATTTTTTATTGAAAAATTTACTGAAGATATTTTGGAACATTTGAAATTTGATATATTTTTTGCAGTTAGAGGCAAAAATTATATTGTTTATTCCGGTTCGGAGGATGGCCAGCGGGTTTTGGATAATTTTGGTTATAAAAATTATGAACATGTTGAATATGTCGGACCAATTCGCGAGCAAGGGCCGGAAGCTCAGATGTTAAAAATTCGCGAAAAGTTTTACGAAAATCAGCAGCTTTGGCAGGATTTGGGTAATCGGTGCATTGAATGCGGTAAGTGCACTTTGGTTTGTCCAACCTGTTTTTGTTTTGATATTTTTGATCAGCCGGGTTTGGAAGTAGGTTGTGGCAAACGTTGCCGCGCTTGGACGACTTGTTTTTATACTGATTTTTCCGAAGTGGCAGGCATTGAAATTGATTCCCAAAAGCCTAAATTTTTAAGTAATACCGCTTCACGGATTAGATTTTGGTACGAACATAAATTTGTCCGTTGTCCGGATCAATTTTCTTTGCCCGGGTGTGTTGGGTGCGGCCGGTGTACAAAAGTTTGTCCGGTTGGGATTGATATTAAAGAAAATTTACAAAAGATTTTAAAAGGAAAAGTTAAGTAATTAAAAAATAAGAAAATAACAAATTAACAAATTAAAAAAATAAGAAATTAATTTTTTATTGATGCTTAATCCTTATTTACCAAAAATTGCCAAGATAAAAAAAATTAAGCCTGAATCAACTGATGCCAAGCTTTTTACTTTGGAGTTTGTCAACAAAAGCGACCGAGCTGATTTTTGTTTTATCCATGGTCAATTTTTAATGATGGGCTTAATTGGTTTTGGTGAAGCGGCTTTTGACATTTGTTCTTCAACGGTAAAATTGGACACTTTCGAGTTGGCTGTTAGAAAAGTCGGAACTTTGACGGAAAAATTACACCAATTAAAAGTTGACGATTTGGTGACAATTCGCGGGCCGTTTGGCAATGGCTTGGATCCAAAAGTATATAAAGGTAAGGATTTACTTTTGATCGGCGGCGGTTGTGGTTTTATTACCATGCGGTCTTTTGTGGCCGATTATTTGGCCAACAAATTGCCGGTTAATAAATTAGATGTTTTTTACGGCTGTTTGAATGAAGCCAGTTTATTTTTTAAAGACGAATATAGCCGTTGGCAAAAAAAAACCAGTTTGTCTATTGCTTTAGACAAACCATCGCCAAAATGGCAGGGAGTTAAAGGGGTAGTTACTAATTTATTTAATGATTCTCAGGATTTTAGTAATACCATTGCTTTAATTGTCGGGCCGCCGGTGATGTATCGTTTTGTGATTGATGAATTAAAAAAGCGGGGTATGGTTGATTCAAATATTTATGTTTCTTTGGAAAGAAGAATGTATTGCGGCGTCGGTGTTTGTCAACATTGTGCGATCGGCCCGTATTATGTCTGCAAAGATGGCCCGGTTTTTTGTTGGCAGCAGTTAAAAGATATTCCTAATGCCATTTAATATTAATTAAAATACTATGCCATGTTCTTGTTGCTGCGGTTGTGGTACAGCCAAAGCCAAACCTAAAGCTAAACCAAAAAAGAAAAAGAAATAATTGTTGAAATTTATCTAAATTATCATGCATATTCCTGACGGTTTTTTAAACAATCAGACAAATTTTAGTTTGATTGTTGTTGCCAGCACTTTTTGCGGCTTGGCTTTTAAAAAAGCTAAAGATTTTTTATTTGAAAAAACCGAGGCTTTGGTGCCCCAGCTAATGACTAATGTTGGCTTAGAAATTAATCAGCCAAAAATTTTAAATAAGTTAAATTTAAAATTAAACGCTAATAAAAAAATTCAGCAAACAGCGGTGGTGGCCGCTTTTATTTTTGCCTGTCAAATGGTTAATTTCCCGGTTAGTAATGGCACTTCTGGCCATCTGTTAGGCGGTGTTTTAGCAGCAATGGTTTTGGGGCCGTGGTTGGGAATGTTAGCCATAACTGGCGTTTTGGCAGTTCAGGCTTTGGTTTTTGGTGATGGCGGCGTTTTGGCTTTGGGGGCTAATATTTTTAATATGGCAGTGGTTGGTACAATCGGTGGTTATTACCTGTATTTATTGGCAGTTAAAATTTTTAAAAATAAAAATATTTCAATTGCGTTAGCGGCTTGGTTTTCGGTAATTTTAGCTTCAACGGCTTGCGCACTGGAATTAGCCATTTCAAAAACCATTAGTTTGAACTTAGTTTTGCCAGCGATGTTTTTTATCCATGCTTTAATTGGTTTGGGCGAAGCGCTAATCACAGTTTTTGCTTTGAAATTTTTATTTAACGACTATGACTCCAAAAAATAAAATAATTTTAGCAATCTCAGTTTTAGTTGGCGGAATCTTTTCAATTTTTGCCTCGGCTTTTCCTGATGGCTTGGAAAAAGTGGCAGAAAATTACGGATTTATTAATCAAGCCAAAATCTCATTTCCAGCCTTAATTGCCGATTATGCTTTTCCTAAAGTCGGTTATGAGCCGTTAGCCACGGCGTTGGCGGGAATTTTTGGCACGATTTTAACTTTTTTATTAATTTTGTTTTTAGGCAAAGTCATTATTAAAACCAAGCAATTATGAGACGGATTTTATTTTCATTATTTTTATCAATTAGCATTTTAAGTTTAACTGCTTGCCAAACCAAAGAAACTTATTCTTTACAAGCGGCTTTGAGCGAAGAAAAAATTACCGAAACCAGATTCGAGATTAAAACCGACGGCGTGGAACTGACTTTGCCATTGAATGATTTTAGTTGCAATCCCGGCAGTTTTCAGCCTTTGTTGACTCGAAGCGATAGCATTTTTAGTGTTGTTTTGTCAGGCCAAGAAACCGAAAGCCGCTGCCAGGAAAAATTTTACGCTAAATTAATCGGCGTCAAGTCAGGCGATTACAAATTTAAAGTCATTTACAAAAAAAATAACCAAGAACAAAATCTTTTTGAAAAAGAATTTACCATTGCTAAATAACTATGTGTTTGACCATTCCGGTACAAATTAAAGAAATAAAAGATCAAAAAGCAAAATTAGCTAACGGCAAAATGGTAAAATTAGACTTGATTAAAAATCCAAAGCCGGGCGATTGGCTTTTGGTTAATGCCGATTTGGCACTCAAAAAAATTACCGCAGTTGAAGCTAAAGAAATTAAAAATTTATTTAAATAAATATGCTTAAAGAAATAAGAATTGGGGTGTCTTTGGTAATTATCACAGCCGTTATTTCCGGTCTGGCTAATTTTTACAATAAGTTTGCCATGAAGATTTTGGCCGTGGATTCATTTCAATACACAACTTTAAAAAACGCTATTGTCGCTTTAATAATTTCAGCCATTGTTTTAACACCCTGGATTTTGCCAAAGCTGAAAAAATTGACCAAAAAAGATTGGTTAAATCTGGCCATAATTGGTTTAGTCGGCGGCAGTGTTCCTTTTTTATTATTTTTCAAAGGTTTAAGTTTAACTTCGTCGGTTTCAGCGTCGTTTATTCATAAAACTTTATTCTTTTGGGTGGCAATTTTGGCTTGGCCTTTTTTGCGCGAAAAAATCAGTAAGCTCCAATTTTTAGCTTTAGGGATTTTGTTGCTAGGTAATGTGATTTTTGAAAGTTTTAGGGGTTTGAGCTGGGGCTTGCCCGAAACTTTAATTTTAGCTGCGACTTTGCTGTGGGCAATTGAAACAGTTATTGCCAAAAAAGTTTTAGCTAATTTGGATTCAATTGTTTTGGCTTGGGGCCGGATGTTTTTTGGCGC
>JBAYJS010000063.1:0-4280 GCA_041664985.1 Candidatus Buchananbacteria bacterium
AGTGGTGATTCTACTCTTTCAGGTTGGGTTGGAGTCAAACGTAGCCGAAATGTGCAAAGTTGGCGTCAGAGCTTTTTTGGTCGCCACAATCGGTGTGGTGGTTCCGTTTGTGATTGGAACCTGGATTGTCGGGCCATGGCTTTTGCCAGGGTTGCCCTTGACTACGTATCTGTTTTTAGGAGCGGCACTGACGGCAACTTCGGTTGGTATTACCGCCAGAGTCTTTCAGGACTTAGGCAAGGCCAATACGCCCGAAGCAAAAATTGTCCTTGGTGCGGCTGTAATCGATGACGTGATGGGCCTGGTGGTTTTGGCTGTCGTGTCTGCGATTGTAACAGTTGGTACCGTTTCCGGTCTTAGTATTGTTTGGATCATCGCCAAAGCGACTCTGTTTTTGCTGGGTGCGATTGTCATTGGCCAACTGGCTGCGCCAAAACTAGGTGAATGGTTTTCTAAAATTCACCAAGGTCTAGGCATGAAGTTTGTCCTAGCGATCAGTTTTGCCCTAGTCTTTGCTTACTTGGCGCAAAAGATCGGATTGGCGCCGATTGTCGGAGCCTTTGCCGCCGGTTTGGTTTTGGATCCGGTTCACTTCCGATATTTTTGGAAGCCGGAAATTTCACAACGACTCGAGACTGTCGCAGAAAACGAAGAATTGAGTCCCGATTTGGCTACCAAGCTGGAATTGGCCGCTGCCAAACATGCCGACCAACACGTTGAGCGTTTGATTAAGCCCGTTGGGTTTATGCTGGTGCCAATCTTTTTTGTTCTGACCGGTATGGGCGTCAAGCTCGAGACGCTGTTTGACCGATCGATTCTGATTACGGCCTTGGCAATAACCGTCGCGGCTTTTATCGGCAAAATCGTTGCCGGTGTGGCGGCGGGCAAAGTTAACCGGTGGATTGTCGGCTGGGGCATGGTGCCTCGGGGTGAAGTTGGTTTGATTTTTGCCGTAACCGGCAAATCGATGGGAGTAATTAATGATGGCGTTTACTCAATCATTGTGATTGTAGTAACTCTGTCAACATTATTAATCCCGCCAATCTTAGCGTTTTTGCTCAAGCGCCAAAAGTAGGCGTTTAGCGAAGTTACCTCGGTGAGAAAATAATTTTTACCGAGCTTTTTTATATATAAAAAACCCTTTGTTTTTGGTTTATTTTAGCGATTAATTATTTTTTGGCCGCAGCTAGGCCTGACAAATAGCCGGTGGAAAAAGCAATTTGTAAACTATAGCCGCCCGTTGGACCATGTAAGTTAATTATTTCGCCGGCAAAAAATAGATTATTTATTTTTTTTGAGCGCATGGTTTTTGGATCGATTTCTTTCAAATCAATCCCGCCAGCTGTAACAATGGCTTTGTCAAAACCAGCCAAACAGTCAACGGTTAGCGGGAATTCAGAAATTAATTTCAGTAATTTGATCCGTTCTTCTTTGGTTAATTGGCCGGCTTTTTTGTTTTGGTCAATTTGGGAAAGTTCAAGGATAATGGGGATTAATTTTTTTGGTAATAAAGCATCCAGGCTGTTTTTGAAAGCTTTGCTTTTGTTTTCGGCCAAATCTTTTTGCAGCCGTTTATCTAAAGTCGGATAATCTAGCGCGGGTTTAAAATTAATTTTTAAAAAAACTGATCCGGTTTCAAGCAAGCTGCCAATCTTGGCGCTTAAGTCCAAAATAATCGGTCCGCTCAAACCGTTGTCGGTAAAAAGCGCTTCACCAAAGCGGCTGTCCATTTTTTTGTCATTTTGATAAACAGCAATATCAACATTTTTCAGGCTCAAACCTTCAAGTTTTTTTAGCCATTTTTCTTTGACTAAAATCGGCACCAAAGCCGGGCGGGGTTTTTCCAGTTTCAGGCCAAGTGATTTAGCCCATAAATAACCGTCGCCGGTGCTACCGGTTTTGGGATAGGATAAACCGCCGGTGGCGATAATATAATTGTTGGCAAAAATTTCACCAGTTTTTAATTTAAGACTTTTAATTCTTTTGTTTTCTAAAACCAAATTAATGACGGGTGAATCTTTTAAAATTAAAACTTTGTTTTCAGCCAAAAATTCAATCAAGGCGTTTAAAACGTCAAGCGATTTGTCTGAAACCGGAAAAACCCGATTGCCGCGCTCAACTTTGGTTTGTACTTTATGATGCGCAAAAAAATCTATCACGGCTTTTGGTCCAAAGGCGTTAAAACCGGAAAAAAAGAAAGCGCCGTTTTTGCCCAATTGGCTGACAAAGTCACGGTCGACAAAAGTGGCATTGGTAATATTACAGCGGCCCTTACCGGTTAGTAAAAGTTTTTTACCCAAGTAATTGTTTTTTTCCAACAAAACCACTTTAGCACCATTTTTGGCAGCCACGCCGGCAGCCATCAGTCCGGCCGGTCCGCCGCCAACAACGGCTACATCAAATTTTTGGTTTAAATTATCCATGGCTGAATTATATCATTTTATTCAAACAAAATCACTCTTTAAAAATGACAAAATTAAATCTAATCTTTATCAGTTTTTCTAAATTTATTTTTTAGCTTAACTAAAAAATTATTTTTTGAAGGTAAAATATCATTAAAAGACGTGCCTTCAAAATTTTTAATTTCTTTCAAATAGTTTAAAGGATTTTTTTCTAAAGAATGCTTAATCAGCCGAACTTCTTTGATGGGTGGCAAAAAAATTAAAGCCACAATCAGTCTGACTGAGCTGGAAATAATAAAAATAAAAAGAAAACTATTAATAAAACTAAAATGAATTGATTGGGCCAAAAAGCCGCCGACTAAGGCGCCCAAAAAAAGACCAAATCCGTTTAAAATATTATAATAAGCCAGAATTAAAGCGCGGCGTTTGGGACTGATTGAATCATAAATAAAATTAGACGCGGCTAATTCAAACGCCGCCCAACCGGCGCCAGACACAAGTTGCGGAACAAAAATTAAATAAAACGGATTGGTCGAAAACAACCAAAGGAAGGGTAGGGGAATAATAAAAAAAGTGCCAATTTTTAAAAGTTCCCGATTACCGTATTTATCGGCAAAGCGCCCCCAGAGCGGATAAAAAACAAAAGAAAAAAATCGCCACGAAACAATTACAATCATAAATTGAAGCGGCGAAAATTGTAAATCCTTCCATAAATAAACGGCAAAAAATGGTCCGGCAATATTAGTGCCAAATTGAAAGGCAGCGACAAAAAAGGCAAATTTATTAAAATTATAATTTTTTATTCCGGTAATAAATTGCCAAAAGGAAAAATAATAATCTTTGCCCAGTTCAAGATTTTGGGCGTAATGCAAATTTAAGTAAAAAGCTGAAAGATAGCGCGCCAAACCGGCAATCAGAAAAATTATAACAAAACCTAAAATAATTTCTTTTTGTCTAAAATATTGAAGAATGATGGCCCCAACAATTGTCGTGCCTAACCAAAATAATACCGATAGCCGGTTGCGGGAAGAAAAGTATTTGCCGCGAATATTTTCTGGTACGGCATCACCCATCAGAGAAAACCAAGCGGGGTTGGCCAAAGCGCCAAAAAACATATAAAGCAGGTAAGAAATAACTAGCCAGAAAAATAAATTTAAAGTTTTTTCACTTTTTAAAAATCCCAGTCCCAGCCAAACCAACAAAAGGCAGGCGCTAGCTTGCAAAAAAACCGCCCAAAAAATTATTTTTTTTCGAGGGTATTTTTCTAAAAGTTTGCTGCCTAAAATCTGGCTTAACGGGCCAAACAGATTAGCCAAACTATTTAAAATGCCGGTTTGAAAAGTGGAGGCGCCAAGTTCCAAAGCATAGGGGGTGATATTGTTATCGTTAATACCAGACATTACCGAAGAAATTGCGCCTTCGGTTTTTGAAAGTTTTCTGGTTTTGGCAAAAAGTTTTTCCTTTGATTCTTTCATGGCTATTAGATGAGTTATTCTGACCTCTTAAGTTTATTATAAAATGGGAAATATATAAAGGTATAATCGCTAATATTTGCATTTTATAAAGAGTTTGTTATTTGCTATACTTAAATTAATATGAATAACGATAAAAATTTAGAAATTGCTACTTTTGCCGAGGGTTGTTTTTGGGGAGTCCAGGCGACTTTTTCCCAAATTAATGGTGTAATCAAAACCCTGGTTGGCTATACTGGTGGTCATATTAAAAATCCAACCTACGAGCAAGTTTGTTCAAATAAAACCGGCCACGCCGAAGCCATTCAAATCAAATTTGATCCGCAGATTATATCTTATGAAAAACTTTTAGATATTTTTTGGCAAAGTCACAATCCGACAACTTTAAACCGTCAAGGACCAGATG
>JBAYJS010000064.1:0-4276 GCA_041664985.1 Candidatus Buchananbacteria bacterium
AAGCCGGCACGATAAGCTATAGTTTGTCAGACAACACCGTTACCTGGAAAATCAGCCGAATTCCTGCCAATAAAGGCTATGACGACGTTAATGTTTGGTTTGACCTGTCAGTCACGCCAACGGCTCAGCAGGTCAGAAAATTACTAATTTTGACCGATCAGACCGACTTGATTGCCACTGACAAAGCCACCAAATCACAGGTGACCAAAACCGGCAAAGCCGTTACTTCAAATCTGGAAGATGATCCAATCGGCGGCGGTAAAGGCTTGGTGATTGATATTAATAATTAGAATGTTTAAGGTTTTAAAAAAATCAAATAAATCAAAAGCGAGACTGTCGCAATTGCAAACGGCCCATGGCAAAATCATGGCGCCGTTTTTTATGCCAATTGCCACCAAGGGTGCGGTTAAAAATTTAACTCCGACTGAGCTTGAACTTTTGCAGTCACAAATTATTTTAGCCAATACTTACCATTTAATGCTTGCACCCGGCCAAAATTTGATTAAAAAAGCCGGTGGCATCCATAAATTTATCAATTGGTCCGGTCCGATTTTAAGCGATTCCGGCGGCTTTCAAGTTTTTTCTTTGGCCAATTTGCGAAAAATCACCGAAAACGGCGTTGAGTTTTCCGATCCAAAAAGCGGCAAAAAATACTTACTGACACCAGAATCTTCAGTTCAAATTCAAAATGATTTAAATGTTGATATTGCCATGGCGTTTGATGATGTTATCGGCTATCCGGCTCAAAAAGCCAAAGTTAACGAGGCTATGCTTCGGACTAATCGTTGGGCCAAGCGTTGTTTAGACCAAAAGCATAAACTGAAAAATAAAAAGCAATTACTTTTTGGCATCATTCAAGGCGGGATTTTTAAAGATTTACGAATCAGTTCGGCTAAAGAAATAACCAGTTTGAATTTTGACGGGTTTGCTGTTGGTGGCGTGGCCGTGGGTGAGCCGCGAGAAAAAATGAAAGAAATCCTTAATTGGGTTAATCCTTATCTGCCTGAAAACAAACCCCGTTATTTAATGGGTTTGGGTAAACCTGAAGAAATCGTTTTAGCCGTCAAAAATGGTATTGATATGTTTGACTGCGTCATTCCTACCCGCGAAGCCAGACATGGTAGGCTATATCTGTGGTCGCCAACGCACAGGCAAGGCGTCTCTGCCTTGCCGTCAAAGTCGGGCAAGGATGCCCGACCTATAAAGTTGACTGGCAAATTTTACCATACTATCAACATCACTAATGCCAAATATGCCACGGACTTTTCACCAATCAATAATACCAATTTAAAACAATATTCCAAGGCCTATTTGCATCATCTTTTCAAAACCAACGAGCCTTTAGGTATGCGACTAGCCACGCTGAATAATCTGGAGTTTTACTTAGGCTTAATGAGTGAAATCAGAAGGGGGATTAAGATGGGAAAAATTTAAAATTCTAAAACTAGTTGACTTTTTTCAATTTTAGTGTAAGGTAACTGTATTATTAATCAGTTAAATACTATGAAAATTACTTTACCCCATTACACCACCCAGCAAGAAGCGATTAGAATTATTGACGCCAAAGCCAACGAGCTGATGGGTTTTTCTCATCCGGCAGTTACCATTGTTGACCCGAAAAAAAGCTGGGATAATAATATTTTACGATTTTCTTTTGGGGTTAAAAGATTATTTTTGAATTTGGAACTTTCCGGTTTGGTTATCGTGACTGACCAGGAAGTAATTGGCGAGGGCGAAGTGCCGGGGATTGTGACTACCTTTTTTTCCGAAGAAACCATTAAAAGCGTCATTCGCGAACAATTCAATAGACTATTTAATATCCGATAAGCAAACTTTCAATTTAAATAGCGACTGAGCCTAAACTATTAGGCTCTTTTGTTATTTTTGTGGTATAATATCACCGTATGATTAACAATATCGCCATCAATGCGATCAGATATGTTTTTGTTGATTTTGTCGCCGACCTTTTATATTGGCCGATTTGGTGGTACTCAAAAGGTTTAGTAAACACTGCTAAATTTTGCCTAAATAAGGCCAAAGACTGGCAAGAAAAACTGGCTTTGCTAGTTTGGATCAAAAATATTTTTCGGCCGATGTTTGGCCAATACGATTGGGAAAGTCGGCTGATCAGTTTTGTGATCCGAGTGATTCAGATTATTTTTCGCTTAATTCTTTTTTTGGTTGCTATCATATTTTTAGTTTTAGTTTTTTTATTTTATTTCATTTTGCCAATCGTAATCGGACTGGAAATTTATAATAATTTCTGGTCTTTATTTTATTAAAGTCATGTCTGATTTGGAACCAAAAAAAGCACCATTTAAAATTTTAGTCTGTGCTCACTGCCAGGGCAACGGTCGGCTTAAACGCAAAACCTGCCCGCAATGCAAAGGGCTTGGCGTCGCTGCCTGGACGGGCAAAGATTTGTTGTATTGGGGCAAAAAAATCAATAATTTGCAGATTGCTCAGGAACAGCTTGGCCAAACCGTCAAAAATATCATCACTTTGTCGTTATTTTTATTTGGCGCAATCGGCTTTGTTATGCTTGGTCTGGTAGTAATCGCTTTTGTCCAAGCCCAATTACCATTTTACGCGATTTTAGAGATAAAAAATTGGCAGCTTTTAGTTTTTTGGGTTTCACTTTTGACTGATTGTTATTTGTTTTATCATCTGCAAAGAGAAATTGAAAATACCCGCTATATTCCCAAAAGAAAATTCAAAGATAGTCTGGAAAATAATTTGGCAATCAGCTGGCAAGAGATTAAACAATTACCAAAAAATCACAAAATCAACGTAACCAATTATTTTACCGGCCAAGCCACTCAAGCCATTGTTAAAGCCTGGCAAACCGCTGGTAAATATGAAGATGAAAAAACCAATCCGATTCATTTGTTTATTTCTTTGCTGAGCCTTGAGCAAACTCACGTGATTTTTAGCCGGTTAGGTGTGGCTTTTCCGACCCTTAAAGCCAAAGTTGGCCGAGTTTTATCTTTACAGCCCAGTAAAACCGATTCACCTTTGATTTTAAGCGAAAAACTTAAGGAAATAATTTTTCAATCATACATTTTAGCTTATCAGACCAAACAAAAAAAAGTTGAAATCACCGAGCTTTTGGAAGCGCTGGTTTCTCAGGAAAATGAAGTTAAAGAGCTCCTTTATGATTTAAAAATTACTGTCGATAAGATTCAAAATGTCATTGCTTGGCTAAGAATGAAAAAACAGCTGCGCAGCAATTGGAAAAATTTCCGAAAGCAAGCGGCATTAAAACCAAGCACGACCATGAATCGTTCAATGACCGCTATTGCCACGCCGATTTTGGATTCGTTTTCGCAAGACATGACAATTTTGGCCCAAGGCGGATATTTATTACCTTGTGTTGGCCGCCAAAAAGAATTTGATAAGCTTTTTAATATCTTGTCCGGCGGTCCGCGGCGCAGCGTGCTTTTGACCGGTTTTCCCGGCGTCGGTAAAAATACGATTATTGAAGGTTTAGCCCAAAAAATGGTGGAAGAAGAAGTACCGGATTTTTTGCAGGACAAAAGATTAGTTAGCTTAAGCATTGCTAAATTAATCAGTGGTGCCACTCCGGTTTTAGCCCAGGAAAGATTGATGCTAATTATCAATGAAATCAGGCGCTCGGGCAATATTATTTTGTATATTGGCGATATTCATAATATGATTGGCATTACGGCCGGCCGGCAAGGCAGTATTGATTTGGCTGATGTTTTGTCCCAAGCCTTAGCTAATAACACGATTTTATGTTTAGCCGCCACTACTCCGGGCGATTATCATCGTTATATTGAAGCCAAAAGTTCGCTCGATAATGTTTTTGAACAGCTGGAAGTCCAAGAAGTTTCAGGCAACGAAGCGATTTTAGTGCTTGAATCAAAAATTGGCATTATTGAAAGTCATAATGAAGTCTTTTTTTCCTATGACGCAATTGAAAAAACCGTTGAACTGTCGGATCGTTATTTGCACGATCGCTATTTACCGGAAAAAGCCATTGGCATTTTGCAAGAAGTTGCCACTAAAGTTAAAGAAAAAAAAGGCAAAGGCGGTATTGTGGCCGCTGAAGATATTGCCATGGTAATTTCCAGCAAAACCAATATTCCGCTGACTGAAATTACCAAAGAAGAATCGCAAAAACTTTTAAACTTGGAAGAAAAAATTCATCAGCGAATGGTTGATCAACAAGAAGCGGTTTTGATGGTAGCGGCCAGTTTGCGCCGAGCGCGGGCGGAAATGCGCGACAAGTCCCGGCCGATTGTTAATCTACTAT
>JBAYJS010000065.1:0-4260 GCA_041664985.1 Candidatus Buchananbacteria bacterium
AAGCTGGCGTTTAATTGCTAACTTCCGATATTTTTTATATTTAGTGCTTTTTAAAACTTTTTTCAGTCCACCGTCGGCAAAAACATTGCCCACCACCATATCGCCATTATAATCATAACAGCACATAGTCACATCACCATTCCAAAAAATAACTGTCTGGCGCAACCAGGAGCAAAATTTCGGCCTTGATTTTAAAACCAATTGATCATCTTTAATATCAAAGCGGCTGTAGCCTTTATCGCTTGGCAAAAATTCTTTAGCCAGCTGCAATTTTTTTTCTAAATCGACAAAACTGCCCAAAGACAAAGTTTTCAAACTCAAAGCGTCAACTCCTAAATCTTTAGCCAGTTTAATCATGTCTGGAATTTGGGCTTCATTATTTTTAGTCACAACAAATTGCAAATTGATCGCCGGCAATTTTGATTGGCGTTTGGCTTTTTGCTCACAAATTCTTTTGATATTTTCTTTAACCAACTCAAAGTCACCGCCCTGCCGATGTTGCAAATAAACTTCTGAAGTTGAGCCGTCAAGACAAACAATTAAATTATTCAAACCGGATTCAAAAATTTCTGATAAATTAAAGTTTTGCAATAAAGTCGTATTGGTGCTGATTAAAACGCTAATCCCTTTTTGAGTAGCAATTTTTACCATTTTAAAAATATCAGCGTTTAAAGTCGGCTCACCAGCAAAATTAAAATCAATATTTTTGATGATATTACCATCAGTTTCAATAATTTTTTTAAAATTTTCCAAACTCATAAACCCTCTTGGTCTTTTCATACTCTGCCAGGTCGGACAAAATTTGCAGCGCAAATTACAGCTATTGGTTGATTCAATAATGACATGCCCCGAAAATCCAAAATAATAAAATCGCTTGGGCCAAAAAGGTAAAATTATTGCACCAAGAGTTTGTTTGATTTTTCTTTTTAAATTTTTATACATTTATTTAGTGACAAAAAAGTAATAGCCTGACGGCTGATTTTTAGTTTTAAAAACATTGTCTACGATTCTTGCCAAAGGACTGAATATTTTTCTTAAATAATAATTAGGCAAAAGATAAACTACTGTTTCCAAAGATCCGCGAACAAAACAAATTTCACATTGGGAAAAATCTTTAAATAATTCTTTGATCCCCTGCTCGGTAAATCGCCAATAATCACCATACTTGCCTTTTTCGGCATGCATTGGATATAAAAACGGCACATAGCCCAGACACTGGCCTGATGGTTTTAAAATACGTTTGATTTCCAAAGCCGCTTTAAAAGGGTCTTTAACATGTTCTAAAACCGCCTTGCAAATCACCGCATCGGTTTGACTGTCCGGCAATGAAATATTGGTAATATCGCCCAAAATATCAGGCTGATACTCTGCCACATTATCCAAAGTTTGGTAATTGGAATTTTTAAATAAATCTTGGTATTGACCCAAGGCTTTTTGAAATTTGATCCCGCCGCCAACGTCCAAAATATTTTTTTGAGTGGCAATGATTTTTAATTTTTCTTCAAAAAAATTATCCCAAATAAGCATAATTATTGTATTGAATCTAAGATTTTTTTAGCCCGATTCTGCCAACTATAATTTTTCACATCCAAAAAAGCTTGAGCGGTTATTTTACCACATAAATCCTTATTTTGCAAGGCAATTTTTATCCCCTCGGCTAAACTTTCCGGACTATCTGGCCTAACCAAAATCGCGTTATTTTGATTTAAAATTTCACCAATTGACGGCAGATCGGACGCGACAATCGGGCGCTGAGCGGCCATATACTCAAACATTTTAATCGGCGAAGTATAGCGCACTGAAATTACTTTTTTAGCCGAATTTGGCAAAACCAAAACATCAGCGGCTGCCAAATACTGAGGAATTATTGTCGGCGCTTGATGCTTGACTAAAACGATATTATTTAAACCCTTCTTTAAAATAAAATTTTCAAGCGGCTGCCGATCCGATTCCATACCGCCAACCATAACGATCAAATCATCTTTCTCCAGTCGACTACTAGCCTCAGCTAAAGTATACACTCCTTTCCAATCAAAAAGATGCCCGGTGTATAAAATAATATTTTTTTCCAAAGGTAAATTTAATTTCTTCCGCCATTCCAATTTATCTAAAGATAATTTAAAATTTTGCAGATCAACACCGTCCGGACAAACCACAATTTTATCTTTACTAATGCCTAAACTGGCAACCAGCTGTTTTAATTGTTCGGTAATAACAATTATTTTTTTAACCTTGGTAAAAATTAATTTATAAAGAAAAAATTTACTTTTAGGAAAAGTGTGCAGCTCCAAAACCAAATTCTTTTTAAACCAGCAAAGAAAAAATAGGGAAAATTCATCACGGGAATAAATAATATCGGCTGGCTTTTTAATTAAATAAAAAAATGCCGCTAAACCAAAGCTGGTATTTTGAATCGGTGCAATTACTTTTTTAAAAAACTTTCGATCAACAAAATCAAACAAGGGCAATTTTTTAATCAAAAATTTTTCCGTCAAACCATAATAAACAAACGGATCGGTTTTTTCCAGCTGATTATTTCTTCTTTTGGCAACGACTAATTCAAAATCAATCCCCGCTTTAACAAAAGCTTCTGCCATTTTCATAATTTGCAGACCGTGCGCTTTTTCAGTTGGGATTCTGGCATTGGCCAGGTAAATCATTTTCATATACGACTGGCTAAAGAAAATTTAAAACCAAACTTGTTTAAAAAATATTTAATCAAACGGCGCAGTTTAAAAAACAAATAATCGGCTCGCTCGGCTTTATTGGGTAAAACAAAAAATAATTTAAAGTAAATAAATGGATGACTTAGATTGCGCCGCTTAACGCCTTCAAAAAGTTTTTTGCGCCAAACCGAGAAAAGCTCTTCCAAATCTTTAACCTGTGACCGATTGAATTTTTCAGTCGGCTTGTGAAAACTGACATTTTTGTAATCTGCCAAAGTGATTTCTCCCGGCTGATAATAATGATCGTACAAAAATGTTCCCGGCAACGGGGTAAAAATGCCAAAGGCATACCAACTCGGTTTTATTTTTTGGGCAAATTCAAACGTATCAATCATTTCCTGGCGACTTTCAGTTGGCAGCCCAATCATAAAAGCCGCGTGTGTGCGAATACCGTATTTACGGCACAAAGCAAAAGCCTTTTGCACCTGATCTAAATTTATCCGCTTATTGATAATTTCATCCAAAACCCTTTGGTTGCCAGACTCCACGCCAAAATCAAGCTGTAGACAGCCGCTTTTTTTCATCAAAGAAACAATTTTTTCGTCAGTTAAATCAACTCGTGATTGCGCACCCCAAAACATTTTTTCTTGTCTCATCAGTTCGCAAATTTTTTCAACGTGGTCATAACTGACAGTCATGGTATCATCGGCAAACCAAATTGCTTCGGCGTTGTATTCATTTTTTAATAAATCAATTTCTTTTTTGATATTTTCAAAACTGCGATATCTGACTTTTCGGCCAAAGACTTTATTACAGGCGCAAAAAGTACAAGTGTAAGGACAGCCCCGAGACGCCATCACAATGGCTGCTCGCACCGGCACGCCGCGCAAAACTTCATCGCAAACCCGCAAATATTTTTCCATGTAAACTTTATCATAGGCAGGCAAAGACAGCTCGGCAATATCGATTAATTCTCTGGGCGGATTAACCACGACTTGGCCGTCAGAATTTTTGTAAGCGATGCCTTTAATCTGACTAAAATCCGGATTTAATTTTTGCAATTCCTGAACTAATTCTAAGGCGGTTTGCTCGCCTTCACCCATTACTGCCACATCAAAACCGTTTTGTAAAACTTCCTTGGGAACAGCCGTCACATGCGGCCCGCCAATAATTGAAATTTCACCGGTTTGCTGCCTGATTTGCCGGTTCATTTCAACGACGTCATTGATTTCAATAGTTGAAGCGGTAAATGCGATCACTTTGGGTTTTAGTTCAATTACTTTGGCAATAATATCGGCTTGAGCCTGATCTTTACCCTGATACTGATAATTTTTTCCACCTAAAACTTTATTTTCCACAATAATATTATCAAAACCGTGATCACGCAAATAACCAGAAATATAAAGCAAGCCAAGCGAATAGCGATGCTCTTTAAGCCGGTGGGGCGGAAAAATTAAAGCAATGTCTTGGGCGGTTTTTATTTCCATATTTTTTTTACCAACCACTTTTAATAGTTTTAATTACTTTTTGCACATCTTCATCGGTTAGATGGTTGTGCAGCGGTATCGAAATATATTTATCTTCGACTTTATTC
>JBAYJS010000066.1:0-4231 GCA_041664985.1 Candidatus Buchananbacteria bacterium
TAAAATATTTATTTATTTTCATATTCGTTTTTAGTTTGATCGGTTTTTCTAAACTCCAAAGTCATTAAAATCACCAGCCAGCCTAAAATACCATAGTAATAGTTGGCATAGCCCTGACGAATTATGAATAAAGCCAGCAAAAAAACCAAGGCGGCGTGAATAATTCCGGCTAAATCCCTTTTGGTCTTAATCCATAAAAAACCAATTAATAAAAATAAAATCGGTAAATAAATCAAAGCCGAAATGCTGGTATAAAAATCAACTCTACTTATCGTGTTTAAAGACAGGGAATGAAGCGACGGTTTATATAAAATAAGATTGATTATTGTGTCGTCAATAAAATCAAATGGTTGCCAAATTAAAAAAGGAATAATTAATATCACTAAACCGCCTAAAGTTAAGCTATATTTTTTCCAATCAATTTCTTTAAAACGAATCAAAAAAAACAAAAAGACCAAAGAAACTTGTTTTACCCCTAAAAATAGTGAAAAAATCAGATACGGCCAAAAACCGAGGTCTAAAAAAGAAAACAAAACAAATAAAGCCAAAAGGAAAATTGAGAGCGGCTCACTCCAAGCTTGTTCCAAAACAAAAAGCGAAAGCGGCAAATAAATAATAAGCAAGGTTAAAAGTTCGGCGATTTGCTTGGTTTGAAAAAACTTTTTTCTGGCCAAATAATAGATAGCTGCCCCGGCGCCAAAAATCGCAAAAACATAGGCAAACCTGACGTCACCAAAAAGAAATTTAAAAATAGTGGTAAAAATCACCGTGCTTGGCCAATACGAATAATTGTCATTTTGAAAATCGGCCGTGCCATATAATTGCTGTCCTTGTTGCGGCGAGTACGGATTAAAAAATATTTCCGAGTAAGGATTGTGACCAGACAACAAGGAGTCAGCACCTCCTTGCAAAAACCAAAAAACATCAATTTGCGGATTTGGCGAAGCAAAAATTGTTAAAAGCCTTAGACAAAAAGCAATTAATAATAGGTAGACAAACTTATACTTTGCTAAATGTAAAACCGTAATGCCAAAAAAATTTTTATTTGAAACATTAAGATCAATAAAATAAAACAGAAAAAACCAAAAAGCCACCGCCTTGAGGGAAAATAAATTAAAAACCAAAGGACGAGAATTTATATACATACTCTCATCAAAAAATAAAAACAAACAAAAACAACAAGCACCGGCGGCAAGCAATAAATGATTTGCCGAAAAATCAAAATTGATTGGTTTTTGTTTTAAAAAAGGTAAAAATAAAACCAACCAACCCAAAAGTAAAAAAAAGACTTGGGCCGGATGAAAAAATAAACCTTTGCTAAAAGCATAACCAATTGAAATTAGAATAAATGAAGCAACAAAAAAGGGTAAGTTGTCATTTTTTTTATCACTGGCTAATCCAATCATATTTCAAATTTATTTTTAATTAAAATTTAATTTGTCTGGCTGTTTCTTTTTTTAAAAATTAGATTACTTGCGTAAAATAACAAATAAACCATTAATAAAACCAGAGTAATAAAGGTTATCCAGCAGCCGACAACAAAAGAAATCGGCCGAAAAACAAAATTAATTTGGTGTTTGCCGGCTGGCAAATAAACTGCTGAAAAGGCGCCATTGGCTCTGATAATTTCAACTGACCGTTGGTCAATTTTTGCTTGCCAACCGGGCACAAAGTTTTGACTCAAAAACAAATAACCAGGTTGAGAAAAGTCAGCTTTAATTAAAAATTTATCATCACTTTGTTTGACAATTTCAACGGTAGCCAAGCCCTTGGCAAACGAGTCTAGCGGTTTAGCCTGATTTTGTAATAAAATTATTTGTTTGGCCGGAACAAAGCCTGGATCAAACATCAAATCAAACATCGCCGCAGTTGTCGTAGCAGTTTTAGTCTCAAAAACGCCAAAGGCAAAAGGCAAAAAATGATTACTTTTATAAATCCTCAATTTGGGAAAAAATCACTGCTTATTTCTTTGGTCAAAATCAAATTTGCATTATCAACTTCCTTAAAGGCAAGCAAATATTTAACGTTTTCCAAGCCAAAAATTTTTAAGGTTTGGTCGGAAATTTTAATTTTTTCCTGATTATTTGGACTTAGCCAGCTAGCCAACATTAATTTATTACCAAGAATTTGCGCTTCTTTGGGCAACATTCCGCCTTCCAACGAAGCCCGATCCTGGGCCGAGGCCAAATGCGAAAAAACATTCAGATTTGGCCAAATCAGCTCCCGACCGGAAATTAAAAGCGATAAATTATTCTGCCAGCCGCCAGAAAGCTGATAAATTGATTGCCAAGCCCCCGGCCAAGCCAAACTGTAAATCCTAAAATTATCTTGGTCTGATTGTAAAAATTGAGCACTTTGTGGTGCTGAAAAATATTTTTTATAATCCAAAGCGCCTAAATACTTGAAAGCGACTAAAAATAAATCAATGGCTAAAATTAAAATTAATACGGCCGGTAAAAGAAATTTAACCAAAATTTTTGATTTTTTAAATAAATTATATTTTTCCTGCCAAAATCTTAGTTTGGCTAAAATAAAATCAAAACCAAACCCGGAAAGCGCCGCCAGACAAACTAAAGTTAAAAGCAAAAATCTCTGCCAAAATCGAAACATCTGAAAACCAGGAATAATTTCCCAAAAAATCAAAAAAATTGGATTTTTATCACCCAAAACAAATAACCCGGAAATTAAAAGTAAAATTGTTAAAAATTTTACGGCTGGAATTTTAGCAAAAAGAAACTTAATCGCCGTCAAAGCTAAAATTAAAGCCGCTAGCCCAAAATAAATGTTATTTTCCCAAAAAATTCCAAAAGTATGAGTATCTAAAGGATAAGTACCCCAGGCCGGATTGCCAAAATAATAAGGCGAAAAAAAATAGAAAAGATTAAACCATTGAAAAGGAAAATCAGTAATCGCCGAATAACCCATCGCTAAACTCCGACCGGATAAAGCCGAGTAAAAAAGAGTCGGCAAAAGTTGAATAGCAGTAAGACCAAAAAGCAAAGCACCGATTATCACCCAAGGCCAAACCAGCTTTGTCAATATCTCTGAAAATTTATAGCCCTCGATCAGCCAAGCTTTAAGATAAAAATAAATTCCAACCGCTAAAAGAGAAATGTAAAGAATCTGGGGATGGCCGGCAAAAAATTGAACGGCAAAAACCAAGCTTAGAATGATTACAATTAAAGACTTTTTTTTGCTGCTAAAATATTTTTCGATTAAAAAAAGTTCAAGCGGCAACCAGATTGCCGCATTAATTAAATTTAAATGTTTCAACCGGAAAATAAAAAAACCGGAAAAACTAAAAGCTAAAGCCGCAAAAAAAGATCCGGCCTGACTGACTTTTAAAGACCGACAGTAATAGTAGAAAAATACACCGGCCAGAAAAAAATTAGCCATTAGGCTTAAATTTACCGCCCAACCAAAAGGAAAAAGAGTGAAAAAAACAAGATTGAAGGGATAAAAAACTCCGGCTTGGCCTTCAGCCAATAAAGGAAACCCATTGGCTAAAAAATTGGTCCAAAGAGGAATTTGACCTGATAAAAAAGACTGCCCGGCCAAAAACCTCAAAGGCAAGTTAAGTTCGGTTAAATCGCTGCCGGTAAAATCGCCAGCGTAAGGAATTGTACCATTTTGCCAATAAGGTAAAAAAAATAAAACCGTGACAGCCAACAAACCAACAATAAATATAAAATTTTTGCCTAAAATTTTCATGCCTCCATTATAACATTTTTTAGGCTATAAAAAAATCATAAAACCCCCAAACGGGGGTTTTATGATTTTTGGAGCTCCAGAGTATGTAAAGTTTATCTAATACCGTCTTGATCTGCCGTATAAATTGAATTACTGCCCTTATTAAGGCCGCCGGTAGTTCCTTCAAGACCAAAAGTGATTGAATAGCTGTCCCCACCATCGCTGGAATAGCTATAAACACCAGCCGTCGCTGCGGTCGGCGTTGGATTTGAAGGAATTAAACCCATATAAGTGGTGCCTGAACAAGCCGCTTCGCTGGCAGCTGAGGCAAAACCACCACCACCCAAACATTTCATCGTTCCAACACCTAAATCACCAGTCGCTGCCGGATATTGGGTATTGTCATTAAAATAAAGTTCCAGGGCAGTTTGAACCTGTTTAATATCAGCTACGCGCTTGGCGTCTCTGGCCTTTTGCCGGGCCGAGTTCAAAGCCACAACGGCTAAAGTTGACAATAAACCGATAATTGCGATAACAACCA
>JBAYJS010000067.1:0-4199 GCA_041664985.1 Candidatus Buchananbacteria bacterium
CAATTTATGGCGATGGCAGTCAAACTCGATCATTTTGCTTTGTCTCTGATTTAGTTTTGGGTTTATATCAGATGATGGAATCAGACGGTTGGACCGGCCCGGTTAATTTGGGTAATCCCGGTGAATTTACCATCAAGCAATTGGCCGAGCTGGTAATAAAATTAACTGAAAGTAAAAGTAAAATTATTTATAAACCATTACCTCAAGATGATCCCAAACAGAGAAAGCCGGATATTAGTCTAGCTAATGAAAAATTAGCTTGGCAACCAACAATTAAACTTGAAGAAGGGCTGGAAAAGACGATAGAGTATTTTAAGCAAGTATTATAAATAATAAATCCAAATGACAAAGCTCAAATTTCAAATCAAGTTCAAAGTTCAAATTTTAAAGAGCTTTTTGAATTTTTAATTTTGGCATTCATTTGGCATTTTGATTTTGACATTAAAATTTATGAAAGTATTAGTGACAGGTGGAGCGGGGTTTATTGCCAGTCATGTCGTTGATGCCTTGATTGAAAAAGGCCACGAAGTTTTAGTCGTGGATAATTTATCAACTGGCAATAAAGATAATTTAAACCCCAAGGCTAAATTTTTAAAGCTGGATATAACTGATCAAAAATTGGCTGATATTTTTAGCGCCGAAAAGCCAGAAGTGGTTTTCCATTTGGCGGCACAAATTGATGTCAGAAAATCAGTGGCTGATCCGGTTTGGGATGCCAAACAAAATATTTTAGGTTCAATTAATCTTTTGGAAAATTGTAAAAATTTTGGCGTTAAAAAAGTTATTTTTTCTTCAACCGGCGGCGCAATTTACGGCGATGCTGATTCTATTCCCACCAAAGAAGATTATCCGACTAAACCAATTTCGCCCTATGGTATTGCCAAATTAGCAATTGAAAAATATCTTTATTACTATCATCAAGTTTTTGGTTTGCCTTATGTTATTTTGCGCTATGCCAATGTTTACGGTCCGCGCCAAAACTCTAAAGGCGAAGCTGGAGTGGTGGCAATTTTTTGTGACCGATTGATAGAGGGCAAATCGCCAATCATTAATGGCACAGGCAGTCAAACCAGAGATTATGTTTTTGTTGGTGATGTGGCCAAAGCTAATTTACTAGCGTTAGATTTGAATAAAGTTGATATTTATAATATTGGCACTAGCGTTGAAACTAATGTAAATCAGTTGGCAGAATTGATTAAGGCTAATATTAAAACTGATATTGAAATTGCTTACGGTCCAGCCAAAGCCGGGGAGCAACAAAAAAGTTGTTTAGACTATACTAAAGCCAAAACTGAATTAGGCTGGCAGCCAAAGATGAATTTGGCCGAGGGAATTAAAAAAACAGTTGAGTGGTTTAAAAATAAATAACTTATGCTTTTTAGAATTTGCATGGCTGGCCCAAGTCCAAAAGGTGATAAAATCAGAGAAAATTGGCAGGACTGGAAAATAAAATACCAAAAAGAATTATCAAGAATTGATGGTGTCAAATTGGTTTATGGCGATCAATGGCTAGACGAGACAAGACCATTTATCACCTTTGGCCATGATGCAAATATGATCAAGTATTGTGATTTAGTGGTAGTATATGCAGAAGAAAAATTAGGCGCCGGCACCGCTCAAGAAATATTAATCGCGAAATATTTTTCTAAGCCAGTTGTTGTGGTTTTACCTAAAAATTCCGCCCATCGTAAATCAGACATAGTTTTTAATGGTAATGTTATTGAGGACTGGATTCATCCCTTCATTCATTCTACCGCTGATTGTGTAGTTGAAAATATTAATCAGGCAGTTGAATGGATCAAAGAATATCAGCGAGAGCCTAAGTTAAAGCCAATCAAAAGCATTAAAATAATTGACGAAGCGATTGAAGAATTTAATAAAGAGAATAATAAATAATTATGGTTAGCAAAAATCAAAATTCAGATGTCAAAAATAATCTAGCGATTTTGCAAGAAATTATCGATACGATCGGTAACGGCTTTGATTTAAAAGAAATTTTAAATAACATCGCCAAAATTATCGGTAAAATCACCAAAGCTGATTCTTGTTTTATTTATTTAATTTCTGGTGATGAAGTAATTTTAAAAGCTTCACAAAATCCGCATCATTCAAATTTGGCTAAAATTAAAATGAAAGTCGGTGAAGGAATTACCGGTTGGGTGGCAGAAACCAAAAAAACCGTTGCCATTCCTACCAAAGCTTACGAAGATAAACGTTTTAAATTATTTTCCAGTTTACCCGAAGATAAATTCGAAGGCTTTATGTCGGTGCCGATTATTTTTAAAAACAGTGTAATTGGCGTAATTAATGTTCAACATAAAAAATCAAAAAAATATCCCAAAAAAGATATCAGTTTTTTGGAAACGATTGCCAAACAAATCGGCGGGATTTTGGAAGTTTCTCGTTTGATTTCGGAAACCAATGTTTTAAAAGAAGCTTTGGAAACCCAAAAGCTGATTAATAAAGCCAAGGCAATTTTAATGAAAACCGGGGGGTTAAGTGAGCAAGAAGCCCATCGGCTTTTGGTTAAAAAAAGCATGGATAAAAGGCGGTCATTAAAGGAAGTGGCCGAAGCGGTGATTTTAGCCCAAGAGGTTATTGAGTAAGTGCATCTTTAAGGATATCCACAAATCACCACTTGCCAAAATTTTTATTTGTGCTAAGATATTAATGACACAATGAAGTGTCAGAAATTCGACAAAGACGTCTCTAGTTTGACGCCTTTTTTGATTATTAAGTAGTTTTAACCAACAATTATGAAAGACAAAGTTTTTGACCTCATTAAAAAAGAGGGAATCAAGATCGTTGACTTGCGGTTTGTTGATATCTTCGGCAAATGGCAGCATTTTTCCGTGCCGATAGAATTTTTAAGCCCCAAGGATTTTGAAGAAGGTATCGGTTTTGACGGCTCTTCAATCAAAGGTTTTAAACCAATTGAAGAAAGCGATTTAATTTTATTGCCTGATCCGGATTCGGCTTTTATTGATCCGTTTTTTGCCGAAAAGACTTTGGTTTTGATCTGCGATGTTCATGAGCCAATTAGTTTGGCGCCGTTTGAATTTGATCCTCGTTACATTGCCAAAAAGGCCCAAAAATATTTGGAATCAACCGGCATTGCCAATAAAGCTTACTTTGGACCGGAAGCGGAGTTTTTTATTTTTGATTCAATCCATTATTTTGAATCAGAAAGCCAAGCTTCTTACAAAGTTGATTCTGGTGAAGCTTTTTGGAATTCTGGTTCGGGTGAACGCAGTTTGGCTTATAAAATTCGATCCAAGGAAGGTTATTTTCCAGTTCCGCCAAGTGATACTTTGCAGGACATTAGAACCGAAATGACTAAAAATTTATTGGCGGCTGGTATTGAAGTGGAAAAACATCACCATGAAGTAGCGACTGCCGGTCAGGCGGAAATTGATTTTAAATATGCCGAATTACTCAAGCAAGCCGATGATTTGATTAAATTTAAATATTTGGTCAGAGGTACTGCTTTTAAATACGGCAAAGTGGCAACTTTCATGCCTAAACCAATATTTTCTGACAATGGTTCAGGTATGCATACCCATGTTTCTTTATGGAAAGATGATAAGCCGCTTTTTGCCGGTGATAAATATGGCGGTTTAAGTGAAATGGCTTTATATTTTATCGGCGGTTTGTTAAAACATGCCGGTGCGATTTTGGCTTTTGCTTCGCCAACCACCAATTCTTATAAACGCTTGGTACCTGGTTATGAAGCGCCGGTTAATTTAGCTTACTCACAACGTAATCGTTCAGCGGCAGTCAGAATTCCTGCTTATTCGGATAAACCAGCTTCTAAGCGCATTGAATTCAGACCGCCAGATCCAGCTGCCAATCCTTATCTGGCTTTTTCAGCAATTTTATTGGCCGGTTTAGATGGCATCAAAAATAAAATTGATCCTGGTAAGCCAGTTGATACTAACATTTTTGAGATGAGTAAAGCTGACAGTAAAAGCAGCGGTATTAAATCCGTCCCCGGCTCTTTAGCGGAAGCTTTGGACTGTTTGAAAGCAGATAATGAATTCTTGATCAAAGACGGAGTTTTTTCCAAAGAATTTATTGATCAGTGGATTGATTTAAAGACCGGTTCGGAAGTTGATGCTGTTAGATTAAGACCGCATCCACATGAATTTTTGTTGTACCACGATTGTTAATCTCAACAACATAAATATAAAAAAGAAGGC
>JBAYJS010000068.1:0-4087 GCA_041664985.1 Candidatus Buchananbacteria bacterium
CCAGCCACGACTGATGACGTTTCCCGGATTATGGAAATAACCGAAAATCCGGTCCGGGAAGAAAAACTTGTTCGTCGAAGTGCCGAGGAAGTCCGTGAAAACATTACGGAATACCTCGTCTACGAAAAAGACGGGCAAGTCATTGGCTGTTGCCGGCTCCGTTATTGGCTGGCTGAAAAAGTCGCCGAGTTCTCCCATTTGGTAGTCGATCCTGACTACCATCATAGGGGGATTGCCGCCCAGCTTCTGGAGTACTCCGAGAAAGAGGCTGGCAAAAAAGGCATGGATTCCATCTTTGCCTTGACGACCAGAACCGAAAGCTGGTTTGTCAATCGCGGCTTTAGGCTGCAAGACCTGTCTACTCTGCCCAGAGAAAAACAAGAGACCTACGACCACGGTCGAAAGTCCAAAATCATGGGCAAACCGCTCCTTTCGTCCAACCAGCCTGATTGAACATCAATCAGGCTATTTTTTTATAAAAAAAGACCCCTGCAACAAACAAACCTTTGTTTACTGCAGGGGTTGTGACCTATCTCTTTGGTAAGAATCCCCAACCGACAAACCATCGAAGGTCTCTTTCAAGACTGGGATAGTTGTCGTTTTGACCGGTACAATACCCGGCCAAATACTTCCCTTGATGGTTATATCCCACCTGTCGCGGTACTTCGGCGGGGATGGGATTAAAATTTTCCCCACCATTACGAATGTACGGTACTCCTCAACCCATGCCTTTTTTTCAATCACCATACCGTGATTGAGGGGGGCCATATCGAGTACAGCCCATATGAAGAATACACCAAACATCAGCACCGCCAAACAGGCTAGTGCAACCACTACAACATTTACCACCTTTTTCAGTTTCATCACTCGACTCGCTCCTTTAATCCATCGTTGGTGTTTAGTAAAAAAAACTAAAAACAATAATTTTCTTTATTAAACACCAACATAATTTAGGGAAGTATATTATTTAAATGAGCAATGAACAAATATAACATATATTATTAATTTTGTCAATACCATAAATAATAGACAAATACACAAACTATTTGGCCAATTACTAAAAAACCGGCCCTAGCCGGTTTTTTAGTAATTGGTCACTGGTTAATTTTTATTTTGCAAAACGTCTAATAAATTTGAAAGGTTGCGCTCACCGCTACCAGTTTGAATACAAACCACCTTTTCTTTTGGTTTAATTTTTATTTTTGGTAAGGCCGCATAAACTGCTGCCGAAGTTGGTTCTGGTTGCAGCGATTCGGTTGTAATAATCTCGGCTAAAGCCTGTTTAATTTCTTTATCATTAACCACGATAACCTCACCATTACTTTCCTTAACCGCCTTAACGGCTTTCGGAGAACAATAAGATTCTTCAGCCACAATCCCTTCAGCAATTGAATCTTTAATATTTTTTAAAATTACATAATCTTTACCTAGCTCTAAAGCTTTTTTCAAAGGAGCGGCGCCTTTTACCTGAACTCCAATCATTTGGGGAATTTTTTTAATCTTACCGATTTTTTTAAGTTCAACAAAACCTTTCCAAATACCACAAAGCAAACTACCGTTGCCAGCCGGCACAACAATTTTATCGGGTACTCCCAATTCTTCCCAAAGTTCAAAGGCAATAATTTTATCTCCTTCCACTCTTAATGGATTTTTGCCTGACGTAATATTCCAATAACCTTTTAAGGGATGATCCGAAAAAAAGCGATAGGCATCTTCATAAAATCCGGAGAATTCTTTAACTTTACCGCCGGCCGTTCTTAACGTATCTTTTTTTATTTGATGAGTTTTTTTTAAAATAACACACAAACAATTTAAGCCGGCCTTAGTTGCATATGCAGCCGCCGAAGAAGCGGCGTTACCGGAAGAAACTACCAATAAATTCTTTTTTTTATCTTCCAAAGCTTTATTAATTACCACTAAGCTTTCCAGATCTTTAAAACATCCTGTTGGATTTAAAGCTTCATTTTTAACATAAATATTATAACCGCCCAAACCAATGTGTTTGCAATAATTATCAATTTTAACAATCGGCGTTTGACCCTCTCCTAAAGACACTTTAATTTTTTTTAAGGGCAAAAGCGGCAAAAATCGAAAAACTCCTATTTGATCTTTTAAAGGAAATTCTTTGATTTTATCATAATCATAAATTACATCTAAATAATCATAGTAATTATCCCGCGGTCCGTGTTCGCATTCTATGTGATCAAAATTATTTGATTTTTTACCATCTTTAATACATTGATAAAAATATTTTTGCATATTTTACAGTTTATAATAATACAAAATATTATAAACAATATAAACAAAGATGTCAACCCAACTTAGATAAAAAAAGAGGAAAAACAGTCTATCGTTTCTCCTCGTCAATAACGAACTACGCTGGGAAACTGAATGTCAGTTGCCCGTCCCTCCGGAAAAACACGTTGGCCATGGGCAACGTTTTGTGGCCAAGCAGCTTAAGCAACCTCTTGGTATTGCGCTGCTGGTCTTTGTAATCACTGGGCAAAACCGTGATGGCAAACGGCCACTTGTGAAACTTGTAGCGGTAAAACGCCGCATCCAAAGCCGCACAGCTCAGCTTGCCGTCTGCCTTTTGCAAGCAGACCTTCGGTGATACCGTAAAGACCACGCCGTCATTGTGGTCAATCTGACCAACCATATTCAGCAACTCGATGATCTTTTCGGCACCGGCAACAAACTCCGATTCCATTATCACCTCGGCCGGATCAAACCCAAGCCCGCGAGCAGAGGCCAGATATGTCCGCTGGCACAATGTCGTTTCGGTCGGATTGTAATCGTCAATGAATATAACGGGCACCGGCCTGATACCAGCCCGAATTAACCGCTGACACAGCTCAGCGCCCAACTCCAAAGACTGATGGTGCTCAGGTCCAGGCTGCTCATTGGTATAGATGTGACCGGCTTCGACAACGACTTCCAGGACTTTTTCTCCGCCGTAGCGACCGAGTAGCTCCTGGATAAACCGGCAAAACTCAGCATCTCTTCTTTTCATGGTACTGCTCCTCTTGGTTCTGTTCTGCCTTTTACATCTGCCGTAAACTTTCAATTCCAAGCAGCTTTAAGCCGCTTTCAAGGACAATTGCCGTGGCTTGGGCCAGTTGCAGTCTGGCGTTTCTCAACGCCTGGTTTTCACTGCCCAAAATCGGACATGCTCCATACCAGCGGCTAAAACTACTGGCGATTTCATAGAGCAAGTTAGCCACCAGCGACGGATTGTAACCAGTCGCTGCCGACTCAACTGTTTCGGGAAATGCTGCCAAGGCTTTGGTTAATGCCAGTTCCTCTGGGCTGGCTAGCAAAGACAGATTCCCTGGGGTAATTTCGCCCGCCTTTTGCAACAGACTGTGGATGCGGGCGATGCAATAAAGCAAGTAAGGCCCGGAGTTGCCATCAAACCGCAATGACTCTTCGGGCAAAAAAGTAACATCGTTATCCGGATTGGTTCTCAACAGCCAATACTTCAAAGCTGCCAAACCAATGATTTCCGCCCGCTCTTCGAGTTCGGCACCTGACAATTCCTTATCACGTTCGGCAATCGCGGCTTTGGCCAGTTCATGGAGTTGATCCATAAGTTCATCGGCCAAAAACACACCGCCTTGTTTGAGCTTGCGCGAGCTCATCTTGCCCGTGGGTAAGTTGACCATGCCATAGGCACGATGGAAACACTTGCCGGCCCAAGGATAGCCAAATTGCTCAAGCATTTTAAACAGCACTTGAAAGTGATAGCGCTGTTCATTGGCAACGACATAGACGAGCTGACCAAGCGGAGCAAACTCCTTAAAGCGCTGTACTGCCGTGCCGATGTCTTGGGTGATGTACACCGTCGTACCATCGGCGCGAACCAGGACTTTTTGGCCCAAACCTTGATCGGTCAAGTCAATGACGATATTACCGGTCGCATCGCGGCAAAGCCGGCCTTGGGCCAAATGATCAAATACGATATCTCGGCCTTGGGCGTACGTATCGCTTTCCAGATACACCTTCTCAAACTTGGCGCCTTGGCGCTGGTAAGTCCGGTTAAAGCCTTCGTAGACCCAATCGTTCATTGTCTGCCATAATTCCCGGG
>JBAYJS010000069.1:0-3748 GCA_041664985.1 Candidatus Buchananbacteria bacterium
ATTTTTAATTGCCAGCCAAAACCAACATAAATATATTGGCACCGAGCACCTATTGGCTTCAATTTTAAATTTGGAAAATAAACAAATTTTTAATTTTTTTGAAAAAAAGGGCGTTACTATCGATAAAATGAAAAAACAGTTGGCAACGGTTTTAAGCAGTACCACTAAATTCCCCGATTTGGCATCCGGCGGGGCCTATTTTGGCAGTGAAAGCAATAAATATGAATCGGCCTTTGAACAAGTTAACACTAAGCAACAGTCAATTTTGGATATTTTTGCCATTGACCTGACCAATCCACTGATCCAAAAAAAAATTGACCCGGTAATTGGCCGCCAGGAAGAAATTGACCGCTTAATCCAAATTTTATGCCGCCGGACCAAAAATAATCCCCTGCTTTTGGGTGATCCGGGTGTAGGTAAAACCGCCATTGTTGAGGGTTTAGCCAAAAAAATAGTTTTAGGCGATGTGCCGGAGGTTTTGCGTAATAAAAAAATCTATACTTTAGATCTTAGCTTGGTTGTCGCCGGCACCAGTTTTCGTGGCGAATTTGAAAATCGCCTTAAACAAATAATTGCCGAGGTCAAAAAAAATCCAGATTTGATTTTGTTTATTGATGAAATCCACAATCTAATGGGAGTCGGCTCAGCCACCGGTTCAATGGATGCGGCTAATATTTTAAAACCGGCTTTAGCCAGAGGTGAAATTCGCTGCATTGGCGCCACAACCATTGCCGATTATAAAAAATTTATTGAAAGCGATGTTGCCCTGGACCGCCGCTTTCAACCAATAATGGTTGAGCAGCCATCCGTTCAAAAAACAATTGAAATTCTTGCTGGCATTAAAGAAAATTACGAGCATTTTCATTTAATTAAAATAACTAATGAGGCAATTGTAGCCGCTGCTCAGCTTTCCGAGCGCTATATCGCTGACCGATTTTTACCGGATAAAGCCATTGATTTAATTGACGAGGCCGCTTCGGCAAAAAAAATTAAACTACCGATCGATCAAGCAACCAATGAATTGATTAAATTGGAAAATCAACTCGCAGAGATTGAGGATAAAAAAAGACAGCTAGTGGCAGACGAAAAATTCAATTTGGCTCTCAAATACCGCCAGCAAGAAGAAGATCTGCTTTTAAAAATTCAAAATTTAAAATCAAAAATTGCCAACCGAAAAACAGACTACGCCGACAAAATCACCCAAAAAGATGTGGCTGAAATTATTGCCAAAATCACCGGCGTTCCCTTATCTGATTTACTTTTGGCTGAAAAAAAACAGCTCCTGGGGTTGGAAAAATTATTGGCCAAAAAAATTATTGGCCAGAATTTAGCTTTAAAAAATATTGCCGAATTCATTCGCCGATCCAGAACCGGAATTTCTAATATCAATCGGCCAATTGGTTCATTTATATTTTTGGGTCCTTCCGGCGTTGGCAAAACCGAATTAGCTAAAGTCTTGGCCGAAACTATTTTTGGCAGCTCAAAATCTTTGGTTAAAATTGACATGTCCGAATTTGCCGAAAGTTTTAATGTTTCCAAATTGATCGGCGCGCCCGCCGGTTACATCGGCTACAAAGAAGGCACAAAGCTAACCGACGCCGTTAAACACCGGCCCTATAGTGTAGTTTTATTTGATGAAATTGAAAAAGCCCACCCTCAAGTTTTTAATTTGCTACTGCAGGTATTAGAAGATGGCTATTTGACTGATGGCACCGGAAAAATGATTAATTTCAAAAATACAATAATCATAATGACTTCCAATCTCGGTTCGGAAAGTTTTAATCGGCAAGCGGCTTTAGGATTTTCAACTCAAAATAAAACCGCCGAAATAGAAAAGGGGGTTGAAGAAATCGAACGTGACGTTTTGAAAAAATTAAAAAGCAAATTTCCACCTGAATTTTTAAGCCGGATTGACAAAACGATTGTTTTTTCGCCGTTGTCACCAAAAAGTATAAATAAAATTGTCGAGCTTGAATTGACTGAATTAAAGAATCGTTTAGCCAAACAAAATTTAAAAATAAATTTTGAGCCAAAAGTGACAAATTTTATCGCCAAACTCAGCTCCAGCCCGGAAGTTGGCGCCAGAGCCATCAGAAAAAATATTCAGGAGCTGATTGAGAGTAAACTGGCCAATAAAATTCTAACTACCAAAAAAATAACAGGGGGAAAGATTATTGTTAAAGTCAAAAATAACAAAATAACTATCTAAAATGATGGCTCAGCCGGCACAAAAAAATTCTTTTTCTGAAAATGAGGGCAGCTCATCGGGAGCGGGTGGCAAAGCAGAGTCCAAAAAGATTAAATTTGATATTAAATTGGGAAAATCCCAATCTAGTAACAAATCGGGTGCCGATGGAATAACCCATCGAAACATTGAACTAGGGAAATTCAGAAGGGAAAAAACCGATGAAGAAAAATCAAGAAAAAGACAGCTAACTAATGAAAAAAAACCATTACCTCCAACTGCTTTACCAAGAGCCGGCAGTAAAACAACCAACAATAATAATGTTATTGCCTTTACGACAAATAAACAGACAAAACCAGAAAAAGGATCTTTGACTAATGAGAGAAAACCATCACCGCAAGCGGCTTTGCCAAAAGCCAAAAACAAACCAGCCGGCAATAACACTGTTAGCTTTGATAAAGCCAAAAAAGAAAAACAAAATGAAAGAGAATTGAGAGAAAAACAACTGGCTGACAAAAGACAAGCAGCAAATGAGGCATTAGACCAACAAGAAAAAAACCAAGAGACACCCAAAGAAAAAAGTAAAGAAGAAAGCTTGGAGGATAAATCAGATGGTAAAGAAGAAGATAATTCCGAACCAAAGAGTATTGTTAATTTCGATGATCCTGGTCAAAATCAACCAACAGATAATTCAACTGATAACCAGCAAATGTCTGAACAAGATTTGGCTGAAAAAAATAAATCCGGCGCATCTGAAACTAGTGGCACTGAAGGTGGAACTTTGTCTGGTGGGAGTCAGAATCAGAATAACCCAACCGAAGGCACCCAAGGGAATACTCCGGCGCAAGATGAACAAGCCAAAAATAACTCAACCGAGCCAGCCCAGAACCAAGAAAAAGAAAAAGCTCCAAACGAAACCAAAAATGAAGAGAATCAAGCTGAAAAGAATCCTAAAGAAAACCAAGGAAACGAAAACGAGGGAAAAGAGGAAAAGAAAGAAAGTGAGAATCAAGCTGAAAAAAAGCCGGAAGCTGACACTGGCAGCAAAGACGATGACAATAAAAAAGAAACACCGGTCGACAAAAATAATAAGGAAAAAGATCAACAAAGAAATCTTGATAGCAGTAAAAGAGAAGACCAAAAAAAAGAAAAAGATAAATCAGAAACTGAAAAAAAAACTGAAAAACTTTCCGGTGGTGTTGTCGCTGCCGCCGAGAAATCAGCTCAAAAATTAACCGGCAGCATCCTGCAAGCTTCCTGGAAATATCTTATTGCCACTATCATATATTTGGGCGGAACTTACTGGTGGATTTTTATTCATTATTTAAATCGCTATTTTACGCCCTGGGGAAATTTATTTTGTAAATTCGGAGACGAATGGACCAGTAGCGGCATGGGAGCGGCTTTGGAAAAATCGGGCAAAAAACCAAAAATTTTAGAGTTAATTGAAATTTTAGGCTGCTTGGGTATTGGTCTGCTAATCTATTTGGTTTTTATAGGGGTTATTATAATAATCAGTTTCATTTTCTACATTTTAGCTCATCCAGTCAGCTTCTTTATTCA
>JBAYJS010000070.1:0-3543 GCA_041664985.1 Candidatus Buchananbacteria bacterium
AGTACCTGCCGCCGGAACTGCGTAACAATCCGGATCTGCAGGCGCGTGCGATCATCGTCAAGCGACTCCAGATGTTGCCGGTTGAATTCGTTGTGCGCGGTTACCTGATGGGCAACGCCTGGAAGGAATACAAAAAGCATGGCACGGTCGGTGGCGTTAAGATGCCTGCCGGGCTTCGCGAAGGCGATCCGTTGCCCCAACCGCTGTTCACGCCCACAACCAAGAGCGAAACCGGCCACGATGTCTCAATCACGTTTGACCAGATGGTCGAGATCCTTAAGGCTTGGCTTGTACAAATCGGCAGCACCCGCGATGCGCTTGAATTGGCCAAAGAAGCGCGTCAGATGGCACTTGACCTTTACCAGCGCGGTCAGGAACATGCCAAGTCGCGTCGCGTGCGCATTCTGGACACCAAGTTCGAACTGGGCTTGGACACTGATGGCCGTCTGACGTTGGGAGATGAGGTTTTGACGCCCGACTCCTCGCGGTTCTGCATGGAAGAGCGCTATAGCGACGATATGGCTGCCGGCCGCAAGCCCAGCACCAGCGACAAACAGTATGTGCGCGACGAGGGCGCCCAGATCGAAACACCGTTCGTCTGGGAAGACGGCGAAAAACAGGGTCAGCCGATCGTCGGCATCGACAATCTGGACCCGGAGGATGAGGCACACGTGGACTTCGTGTCCGACCTCGAATGGCCCCAAGATGTGCCAGCCAACACCACCGGCATTTACACGGCCATTTTCGAGCGCCTTTCCGGTGTGCCGTTGGCCACGTTCCAGGCTAACGTCATGAAAATCGCCGCCTAACAACCCGTTCTTTCGTCTTGACCAGTTAAAACCAAGTTTAGCTGGTCTCTTTTTTTATTTTGACCTTTCCGGCTATCGGCACTACAATGGTAGTATATGGATTTTGATACCAAAACAATTGCCAAAGGCAAAAGGATTGGCAAAATCACTCATTATTTTAATAAAGTCGGAGTGGCGGTTTTGGAGCTTGAACAAGATTTGCAAGTTGGTGAGGTGATTGTGGTTTGCGGTCATGGTCACGAGTTTGAACAAAAAGTTGACTCAATGCAAATGGAACACGAATCGGTTCTTAAAGCCAAAGCTGGTGACATTATTGCTTTGAAAACCGATTGCGTTGTTTCTGACGGCTGTATTGCTTATTTAAAAGGTTAGAGTGATTTAGGCAAAATCAATTTATGGTCAAAATTTTATTTTGACTGGTTTCTGGGTTGCCAATATATTTTTAAAATTATGGCTTTACAAATTTACCGAAAAAAAAGAAAATTTCAAAAAACACCGGAGCCGAAAGGCGAAATTAAAGACAAAGGTTTAAATCGTTTTGTCGTTCAAAAACATCAAGCGACTAATTTGCATTATGATTTTCGTTTGGAGTTGCCCGAAAAAATTACCAAAGGTTTTTTGGTTTTAAAATCCTGGGCGGTGCCAAAAGGGGTGCCGGCAGTTTTTGGCCTAAAACATTTAGCCGTTGCCGTGGAAGATCATCCGGTTGATTATATTAATTTTTCCGGTGTTATTCCCAAAGGTAATTATGGCGCGGGCACGGTAGAAATTTGGGACAAAGGCAAATTTAAACTAATCCAAGCCGGACCGAAATTTTTAAAATTTGAATTAAAAGGAAAAAAATTAAAAGGCATTTACGTTTTAGCTCAATTTACGAGCCAAAAAAAGAATTGGTTGATATTTAAAACCCAAACCAAGAAATTAAAAAAGTAAAATAAAATTAGGAGGTAATATGATTTTTAAATTAGCCAAGCCGATAATAATTTTGGTATTTTGTCTGTTCATTCTTTCTGGCTGCCAAAATATTTTTAATCCCGTCAGCCGGGTCAATGACTACATCACGGGTAAAGCTCAAATGGAACAGAAAAAACAGGCCGACAAAACTTTGGCGATTATGAAATGCCAAGAGCTTTGTCAAAATCAGATATCTAATGATCTTAAAGATTTTAATTTGGGGCCTTGTTTAAGTGAAGAGATTATTCCCGATTGGGCTTGTGATGTGGCGCATTCTTTGCGGCAAGACGTTGACAATGAAAAAGGCAATCAATGTGCTTTTTTTACCCAGGGTAAAGTCAGTCACTTTGTTGAAGTTGATGGCAATTGTAATGTCCTTAAATCTTATTAGCTTTAATAAATTAAAATTAATTAAATAATTTATAATTTTATGATTAAAAATTGGAAATTAGCCGTGGGTTTAGCTGCCGGCCTTTGGGCCATAATGTTTATTGGTGTTTCGGCTTTTATGGTTATGCCAATCTCGGTTTTATGGCAAAAGATTTTAGAGCTTATTTTGTCAGTGGTTGGTAGTTTTATTTTAGCCAGGTTTTATTTCAAAAAAAATCCGGGTGAAATCAAAGACGGATTAATCCTTGGAATTTTTTGGTTATTAGCCGGTACGGTTTTAGATTTATTGATTACGATTTTTTATGTTAAAGCGAGTGGGACTTATTTGGATGGTTTAAAAAGTTTTTATGGCATGTGGAGTCTGTGGGTCAGTTTTGTTTTGACCGTAGTGACAGTTGCAATCACGGCAAAAATAACTCATGGCGGAATTTTGATTAAAAAGCCAACCCCACAAGTGCCAATGCCACCAACTTCACCAAAAATTTAACAATAATTTTAAACAGCCCCGACTCTGTCGGGGCTGTTTTTAGTTTTAATTTTTTGTCTAAGTTTAGATAAAATTATTAGTTTTATTGGTTACAGTATTGACAAATTATATATTATGTGCTATATTGATTGGTTACTTTGGAGATAGCGAGAACACTAGAACACTAACAGGAGCAAGGAGAAGGATTATGAACTCGCATCAGCGACACATTGAGCGGCGTCTGCGGCAGCGGTTGCATTTGAAGGTTCCCGCCTGGCTTATGCCCGGCGGCGACCTGCAGAAAAAGGCGGTCAAGGCTTTGCGCCGCGCTGGCCGTTTGACCAGTGTCGCCGCAAAGCGGCTTTCGGCTCAGCCGAGCCGCCAGCGCCGCATCGCTGTTGCTCCGCCGGCGGCTGCCACCATCACCAAAGTCACTCCGGTGACCCCTTTGACCCCTCGGGTCGAGACGTCCCGGCAAACGGGATTTTTCAACCGCTTGGTGCGGTCGGTTACGCCGCGTTGGCTCCTTCGGAGTCATGCGCGCACGGCCGGCGCCTAAGCCGCAGACATACCCCCGTCCCCGGAGAGGCCCTAGCTTTATCGCGAAGGCCTCTCCACCCCCCCCCAATAAAAATTATTTTAAATAAATAAAAACGGTAAAGCAGATTACAATCTATTTTACCGTTTTTATTATAATTTATTTTTTGCTAATTCGTAGGTATTTTTTAGTAAAAATGCCACCGTCATTGGGCCAATGCCGCCGGGCACGGGCGTGAGCCAGTCAGCCACCTTTGCCACTTTTGGCTCAACATCACCGGTCCATTTACCCTTTTTGATCATATTGGTACCCACATCAATCACAATGGCGCCCGGTTTGACCATTGATTCTTTGATCAAATTTTTCTGGCCTAAAATTACCACCAG
>JBAYJS010000071.1:0-3534 GCA_041664985.1 Candidatus Buchananbacteria bacterium
AATAAACATCACCAGTGCCGGTACTGTCCAAAACCCTTAAAGGCATAATTTTGGCAAACCAACTGGTACCGGTGATCCCCTGACTGTTGTTTGAAGAAGCTGCGGCCACACCGGCAACAATGGTACCGTGTTTAACCGCCGTAATATCGTAATTACCGGCAAAAGATGGATTTGGATCGTTATCGTTATCAATAAAATCCCAGCCCCACCAGTCATCAACATAACCGTTTTTATCGTTATCAAGACCATCACCGACAGTTTCCTTACTATTAGTCCAAATTTTTTCCTTTAAATCAGGATGATTTAAATCCACACCCGTATCCAAAATCGCAATCACCGGTCGGTGATTATAGATATTTTCAGTTTCTCTAATCAGTAAATCAGTTGACCAAGCATCACGGCCATTGATCGGATTAAAATACCATTGCAAATAATAATCAGGGTCATTTGGGAAACCCGCCATTTTTAGTTGATAATTATATTCGACATACTCAACTGCCGGATTTTTTTTATATTGCGCGGCGGCTTTTTCCAAATTAACCGAATTGGTAAATTCAAATTTTAAAACCTGACTACTGCCTTTCAATTTAATTAACAAAGTTTCCGGCTGATATTCAGACTGGTCAGCTTGGTTATTTTTCGCCAAAGAAAAATCCGCCAAAAATAAAAAATTTCCTCCAAAAATCCCAAAGACTAAAATTAAACAAATTATCTTTCTAATATTTTTCATTGGTTATTCTTTATATTTTCCTTGTTCCAAATCAATTAAAAATTGATCAATATCGGCTTTGACATTTGGGTTGACTTCCAAAGCCTTTAAGGCCCAGGTTTTGGCTGATTTATTGTCTCCGGCTTTGGCATAACCACCGGCAGCCTGAGCGTAGTAAGTAATATTTTTTGAATCCAATTCGGTTAATTTGATAAACATCTCAGCCATTTTGACAAAACTCTTTTTTACGTTGTAAACATTAGCCAGGCGCGAATAATCTTCAACCGTCAAAGTTGCATTCAAACCGCTTGGACTGATGATGTAATCAATCTCTTTTTGACCCAAATCCGGCCGATCACCAAAAATATATAAAATAGCCAAATCAACATGGGACTGAACTACCCATGGCGCCACGTCAACACCTTGACGAAAAACCGCAAAAGCTTGATCAACCTTATTTTGATACATCAAAGCCCTGGCTTTAACAAAATAAATTTGTGGCCGAGTCGGACTTAGAGTCGCTGCCTGATCACATAAATCAATTGCCGCTTGCGGCCATTGGTTGGTCTCCGAATGAGTTTGGGCAAAACTTGAGTAAACGTCATTGTAAAAACTGGCCAAATAAAGATAATGTCTGACATTAAGCGGATCCATTTCAATGTTTTTATTAAACTCCTGAATTGTTTCCTTTGCGGCTTTATAGGCAAAATCAGCTGAAACGTTTTTAGTGGTTGTCAGACCTCGAGAAAAACCCATTAACTGTTGAGTGGTTTCAAATCGACCCATATAGCCATAAGACAATGATTTTTCCAAATAGGCCAATGATTCCTGCTTTGAAAGCTTAAAATGATCGCCTAAAGAGCCTTTAACCAAAGAAAGATTGGCGATTGCCACTCGAGCGTTAAAGATCCAAATTACCAAAGCCAAAATGGCGATCAGTCCGGCCCAAGTAAAAATTCCGACGTTAATGCTCTTTTGCGGCCAATTGAAACGTCCTTGGGTAAATTCTTGAGCATAAATGAAACTGATAAATGCCAAACAGAAAAAAATTAAAATGTAAGTGTTTAAAGTGTCAAAAACAAATAAATCCTGAATAAAATAGCAAATCAATAAAGCGCCAAAAATTAAAAATACATCACGATTTTTTTGCCGATCTTTTGTATAAGCTTTAAAAAGATAAACCAATGACGTTGCCAGAATTGTTAAGAAAGCGACTAAGCCCAAAAGTCCGGAGCTGGTCCATAAATCAAAAATCAAATTGTGGGCTCGGTCAAACCAAACCTGAGAACCGGCATCCTGATAAATTTTTTGGTTGAAATATTTATCAAATAAGACTGAAAAATTTTCCAAACCATAGCCAAAAACAAAACGAAAGGGACTGGCAGTAACCGCTTGCCAGCTTGATTGCCAGGTTAACAAACGAGATTCAACTGTTACGCCGGAGAAAAAATGAGCGACATTCTGAATGTTTGAATTATTTTGCACCCAGCTGCTGTTGCGACTTAAAAAGATAAACAAAACCGAAAGTAAAATCAAACCCAAAACCGACGCGGCAACTATTTTTTCTTTTTTGGTGCCTAAAATCATAAAAACCAATAAAAGCAAAAAAATACTGACACTGACACCAAGCAAAGCGCCGCGGGTACCGCTGCTGAACAGATCAAAAAAACTAAGCAGTAAAAATAAAGATAAAAAGACAAAAAGCACTTGTTCCTTTTTCTGATAAAGCCACAATAAAACCATCAGGGCATTAAACACTAGAAAAAACGCCAAAAAATTGTAATCCAAAAAGATTGAAGAAAAAGTAGTCCAACCCTTCGCCAAAGTAACAATAAAAAATAAAATTTCCAGCGAGCAAAAACTGATTACAAAAGGAATAATCTGAAAGCGCTTAGGTTTGAACAGAAAAAATAAAATAAAAAAGAAATGAAATACCAAATAAGAAGCAAAAAATGCGGCATTACCAATTGTGCCGGCTAAACGAACATTGTCGGTTTGAATTAAAAAAGCGAAATTAAGTTTCTGACCTAAAGCAAACAAACTCATGATTAAAGCCGAACCCAAAGAAAAAGAAATCAGCTGATACCATTCTTCTTTGCTTTTTAAAACCGAAGTTAAAATAATAAAATAAATTAAAAAATGGAACTGATTAAGCAAACCGTCCATTCTTTCGTAATTGCCCCAAAAACTTCTGGCAAAATATAAACCGACAGCCGAGGTAATGGCTAGCACAACAAAATAAGTCAAAACGGCAACATTTAAAAAGTTTATTTTGGGACGATAGATTGGAAATCTAAAAGCTAAAACCAGATAAAACAAAAAAGAAATTTCAACAATTAACCGAAAAATCAGATTCTTTGGGACAATAAAAGGGAAAAAGAAATTTGAAATAAAAATCAAAGGCAGGGCAAAAATAATAAATAGGCCGCCTTTGATTACCCACTTAGCGACTTTTTCAAATGAAACCATAAAAAATAACTAAAATAATAAGATTTTCTTAAAGAAAACTAGATTAACTTTACCAAATTTTTTAAAAAAACGCAAAGTTGACAAAAAGCGGTAAAATAAGGTATTATTTAAAAGTTGATTTCAAAAAATTACCAAAAAAAATAAGTAAAAATGAAAGATTTAAGAATAAAACTAAAAAAAATCATTCTGATTTTAGGCGACATTGCCATCCTCTACTTTTCTCTCTGGTTGGCGCTTTTTATTAGAAAAGGTTTTCAAATAGACCTGGCCACTTGGCAAGAACACCTGGTTCCCTTCTCTTTAATTTTTATCATCTGGCTAATAGTTTTCTTTATTAGCGGTTACTACGAGCTCAA
>JBAYJS010000072.1:0-3522 GCA_041664985.1 Candidatus Buchananbacteria bacterium
GGCAAAAAAGGTACCAAACAAATCATTTATCTTCATGAAAAATTAAAACCAATTTTAGGTAAAACTTACGGCATTGCTGTTTATCAGGAACAGGTCATGGAAATTTCCAGAAGTTTAGCTGGTTTTTCCTATGGCCAAGCCGATGTTTTGCGTAAAGCCGTGGGTAAAAAAATCAAAGCCCTGCTGGATGAACAAGAAGGCAAAATGATCAGTGGCATGATGGATAATAATATCTCTGAAGAGGTCGCTAAAAAAATCTGGGAATTTATCATTCCGTTCGCTCGTTACGGTTTTAATCGCGCCCATGCTGCTTCTTATGCCATGATCGCCTATCAAACGGCATATCTAAAAGCCAATTTTCCTACCCAGTTCATGGCAGCCTTGATGACCTCCGATTTACAAAATTCCGATCGCATCGCTTTGGAAATTACCGATTGTCGCAAAATGGGCATCGACGTTTTACCGCCAGACATTAATGAAAGTTATACTATTTTTACCATGGTCGTTTCCGCTGAAACTCAAACCCGTCCCAGAATCCGTTTTGGTTTACAAGCCATTAAAAACGTCGGCGAAAACATTACCAAAGTCATTATTCGTGAACGCAAAGCAAACGGTCCATTCAAAAATCTGGAAGATTTCCTAACCAGAGTTAAAGACAAAGATTTGAATAAAAAATCAATGGAAAGTTTAATCAAAACTGGTGCTTTTGATCGTTTTGCTGATAGGAATTTATTACTTTACAATTTAGAAAAACTTTTAAAATTTAATAAAGAATTAACCGAGGCTGGCAATAAACCAAATCTTTTTTCAGCAGCTGGCTTAACCGGCGGCGCCCCAACTTTAAAACTAGAAACACCAGAAGAAACAAATACCGCCCTTTATTGCACTTGGGAAAAAGATTTGCTCGGCATTTATCTTTCGGCTCATCCGCTGGACGCGGTTAAAGACAGCTTGCCTTTTGACCGACAAAAATTATCTTCTTTAAATCAATTAATCACCGGCACTGTTATTAAAGCCGCTGGCAGCGTTCAGGGCATCAAAAGAATTCTAACCAAAAATAACCAAGCAATGCTTTTTGCAACCTTGGCTGACGAAAGTGGTTCAGCCGAAATTCTGGTCTTTCCTAAAACTTTGGAAAAAACAAGCCTGCTTTGGCAAGAAGATGCCCTTTTGATAGTCAAAGGTAAAGTTTCACACACTGACGGCAATGCTAAAATTATTTGCGATACAGTCGAAAAATTAAAAATCAAAGAAAATAAACCCAAGTCAACAGACGCAACCAAGAAATCTAATGAAGCCAAAACTAACAAACGTTTGATTTTGAAGCCGGATCGCTTAGATCAAGAAATAATTTCCGCCCTGAAAGATTTACTACAAAAATATCCCGGCACTATTCCCGTCTACATTATCAGCGGCCAAAAAACCGTTAAAATAAACGGTGAAGTAGCTATCAGCCCGGAATTTCTAACTCAACTCTCCGACATCATCGGCGATTCCTGGTCAATAGACTAAAATTTTAGTTCGTGGACTAAAACTCAATAATAATTTATAATAAAGAAAGATTCAAAGATTAAAAATTGAAAATTAAAAGATTATAAAATACAACAATCCTTAATTAACATGCTTTGAATCGTCAAATCTTTGAATTTTTAATTTTGAATTATTTAATTTTAATACTATGCGAGAAAAAAAACATCATTTGGAAAATGAAACGATTAATTCCGCTTATCGTTATCTGATTATTGGTTTTTCGATCGCTGCAATTTTACTTTTGACGGTTATTCTTTATTTTACTTTTGCTCGGGCAACTGTTTATATCTCGCCGAATTATCAATATCAAAAAGTTGGTTTTGTGGTTCAAGTTGCCGATGAAAATTCCGAACAAGCGCTTGCCCAAGATCGTTTAGGCGGAAAATTGCTGGAAACAACAATTAATTTGAGCAAAACTTTTACTGGCGAAGCAAAAACAGTCAATGCTGATCGAGCCAGCGGTAAGGTAATAATTTACAATAAAAATAATCAAGCTCAAGTTTTAGTTGCAACTACCAGACTTTTGACCGCCGATAATAAGCTTTACCGCATTACTGATCGCGTCACTATTCCAGCTGGTAGCAAAGCCGAAGTTATGGCCAAGGCCGATCAACCAGGTGACGAATTTATTATTGAGCCAACCAAGCTCACCATCCCCGGTCTTTGGGAAGGTTTACAAACTAAAATCTACGCTGAAAATCCTGATGGTTTTAAAAAAGAAGGCGTAACCGTTTACGGCATTAATTCGGAAACTATCAAAGCCGCCGCAGCTGAGCTTGAAAAATCCGCCATTGAACAAGCTAAAAAAGAATTGACGGCAAGATCTGGTCAAGAAATTCCTGACGAAGCGTTTTTAATCAAAGTATTAAAGCTTGAAAATGACGCCAAGCCAGGCACTGACCAAAAAGAATTTAAAGCCAGCATCTCTCTCTCCGCCAAAGCTTTGGTTTTTAATCAACAGGAAATGAAAAATTTAGCCGCCAAATCATTGCCTGCCAGTTATAAAAATGAAAACACTTTGGCAAGCATTGAAACCGATACTTTGAGCTACACCATTACGCCACTTGATAAAAATCCTGAAAATCTGATCGGCCAAGTCAAAGGTGAATACATGGTAAAATTAGCAAATATTAAAGTGACCGCCTTAGAACTTGCCGGCATGAGCCGCTCAGCCGCTCTAAAATATATCAAAAGCTCCACAGCCGTTAAGGACGTTTCCATTCTAATGCCCTTTTGGAGCAGATCTTTGCCGGTTTTAGGAGATAAAATTAATATCCAAATTGAAAAATAAATTATGCCATTCGAAAAACCGGATATCTCAACCCAAGAATTAGCCAATAACGATTTAGGTTTTTTTAAATTAAAAACTTTCTTGGAAGCAACCGGCACAAAACCCGTTCATACTGAAAATAAAGAAATTGATGGCCTACCAACTAAAATAGAATATTTTATTATGCCTGATGGCAATACTATTGTCATTAAAACTCAAGATACAAAGCCGAATAAAAACATAACTTTCGAGCTTAGAGATAAAAACGACGAGCTGATAATTTGGCAAGATGTTACTCACAATCTAGATAAAATCGAAGGCTATCTTAATTCCAGTAATCGTCGGGGAGTTGAGCCTATTTTTTACGAAATACTTGGAAAACTAAAAGGTCGCCTGCCAAGCAACGCCACTATAAAAAAACTTGATGGCAAATACCTTGGTCAGGTATATTTTAAATTATTGGATGGAGAAATAATTATTAACACCACCTCTAAAGGCTCTGGTAAAATCGAAAGAGACATAACTATAAAGGACAAGGATGGTAAAATAATTTTTTTCGAAAAACAGCTTTAATTAAGCTTGATAAAAAATAAATAAAAAATAAACGGCACTGTATCACTTTTTGGTTGGTCTTTTGGTTTTTAATAGAATTAAAGTTGTAATAATATTAATTAGACTTTCTGGATTTTTAAAGCCTCTACGAATCTTTAAACACTGTTCAA
>JBAYJS010000073.1:0-3441 GCA_041664985.1 Candidatus Buchananbacteria bacterium
CTGTAAAACTGCCGGGCTAGGATGGCCGAATTTATTTTGGCCAACCGAAATGATTGCCAATTCCGGTTTGACTTGGGTCAAAAAGTTTTGATCCGAGCAGGTATTACTACCATGATGGCCAAGCTTTAAAACATCGGCCAAAACCGGTTTTGAATCGGCTAATAAATTTTTTTCGATTTTAATTGGCGCATCGCCCATAAACAATGACGAGAAATTAAAATAATTTAATTTAACCACAATCGATGAATCATTTTTATCTTTAAACTCAAGCTCAGCCAACGACCTGGTTGGATAAAGAATTGTCAGATTACTATCTTTGCCTAAATTAATTCCCGAGATTTTTCCGGCATCAAAAATTGATACTTTTTTTTCATTAATAATTTGCCAAAAAATTTTATAAGCCGGCGAATCATCAAAAATTTCAGTCAATAAAATATTTTTAACTTGGTAGCGTTTTAAAACTTCAATCAACCCGTTTAAGTGATCACTGTCAGGATGAGTTAAAACCACTAAATCGATTTGCCGCTCATAAAACGGCAAATATTTTCCTAACCGATACAAAACCGTATTATCCGGTCCCCCGTCAATTAGAATGTGATAACGATTTGGTGTTTGAATTAAAATGCTGTCACCCTGACCAACCGCCAAAAAATAAATTTTTAAATTGACCGGCTGAAGTTGAAAAAATAAAAAAATAATAACCAAAACCAAACCGGCCAAAATGACAAGGTAAAAATTTATAATTATTTTTCTGATTTTATTCATAAATTTAAAGCTGCCCACGGCAGGCTGCCAAAAAATTCAATGACTTTGATTAAATAAGTCATAATCAGCCAAACCGGCCAAAAAAAAGACTGGCCCCAAATTGGGAAAAGCCAACTTAAAAATAAACTCAAAAAGCCAATTACCATTAAAGCAGGCAAAGTCGGCACGACCAAAATATTAACCACTAAACTGATTAAAGACAGCCGGCCAAAATTATAAACAATCAAAGGCAAAGTCGAAATTTGCGCCGCCATTGTCAAAAGCAATGATTCTTTAAGGCCAAACCGAGAGGAAAATTTCGCAAATTTTAATTCTAAAAAAGGATAAAAATAAATTAAGCCTAAAACTGCCAAAAAAGAAAGCTGAAAGCCGACATCGTCGCGTAAAATTTTTGGATTGGCAAAAATCATACCAACACCAGACAAAAGTAAAGCATTGGTTGAAGAGTTTAACCGGCCAACGTAAATTGCCAGCATTGCCAGCCAACCCATAATCGCCGCCCTAACGGCTGACGCCGGAAAACCGATGACAATCATATAAAAAATCAAAATCAAAGTAATCAGCCAAAAAGATTTTTTTCGGCAAACTCCCAAAGCCAAAAATACTGCCAGCAAAATTGAAGCGATAATGGTGATATTCATCCCAGAAATTGCAACTAAGTGGCTGGTTCCGGTGGCACTGAATTGATCGGACAGCTCCTGAGGAATTCCTCCCCGATTGCCAAAATTCATGCCAAAAAATAAACTGGCTTGCGGTTCAGGCAAATTATTATTAATTAAATTTCGCAACTGGTTTTTAAAATTATAAATTTGGCTTAAAAAATAATTGCCTTGGTTTTTTTTGATTAAACTGATTTTGGGATAAGAACAAATTACATAAATATCATCTTTGGCTAAATAACGGTCATAAGCAAAACCAGAAAACGGTTCGGGTTTTTTTAAATTGCAAGAAATTGATAATAAATCACCATATTGATAAACCGGATATAGTCCGACATTAATCAAAACTTTACCGTCAACTTTTTGGCCAGCGGCTAAATTTTTTGCCAAAACAATTATTTTAGTTTTATCAATTCTAATATCTGGCTCATCGGTAATAATACCGGTAAAATTGATTTTTTGGTCGGCATAAAACCAAATTTTTTCTGGGTCGGTTTTTGGCAAACTAAACTGATAGCGCACTAAACCCAAAGCTAAAATTATTAAGCCTAAAAAAAGATAGCGCCAGGTCAGCTTTGACCAAAAAATCAAAGCTAAAATCAAACCGATCAAAGCAATTAAATAAATAAAAAAGTAATCAATAAAAACCCAAGAAGCCACGGCAATTCCGGCGATAAATAACAGCAAAAAATAGCGAAAAATTTGGGATTTGGTGGATAACTTAATTGACAAATTCATACAAAAGGAGTGTAGTTAAAATGACGGTTTAAAGGTTACAATGTCTCCTATCAGTTGAAAGGAGTGGTATTATGAACGGAATCGCGTTGTTAATCAGAAACGCGGTGCAAGCCGCGGAAATGCACACTGCCTTGAATATTCAAGGCGCTCGGGAAGAATTTCACATTCCAGGTGATCAGGAGGTTCCAAAACATCTTTTGCTGATCCATTACGCTAAGGGTTGCGAGCGCGCCGCTCAAATGGGTGATGTCCACAGTGATCTCAATGTCTTTGCCACTGGTGAAGAAATTTGTTGCGACCCAACCACCCTGACTCCAAGCGAAATGGAAGCCGCCCTCTGGAGTCACTACCAGAAATACCATCCGGAGGTGCCGTTTGATCGCTCATTGCTGCCAAGAATGGCAGAAATCGTGGAGGAGGCTTTACAAGCTAAGTCCGAGGACTCAACAATCTGAGCCCTCATTTTTTTACCCTGTGAAATAATAAGGGTTAATCAAAATAGCGCCTCTTGAGCGCTATGTTGATTCTCTTATTTTTTTACTTGCTACTTACCTGCCTGCCGGCAGGCAGGTCTTACTTGCTAGGTTCCGATTTCCCAACTGGCTAAATATTTCTTTTGTTCTGGCGTCAAACTGTCAATTCCCACATTCATTGATTTCATTTTGGTAGTCGCAATCCAATTTTCAATCGCTTCGGGAATATAATAAACTTTATTATCCATTTTTTTGTAATTTTTTACCACGTACTCAGTTGCCAAAGCCTGGGTGGCAAAACTCATATCCATCACTGAAGCCGGATGACCTTCGGCCGCAGCCAGATTAATCAATCTCCCCTCGCCCAGCAAATAGATTTTTTTACCACCGGCTAAAGTATATTCATCAACAAAATTTCTGACATTCTTTTTGACTTGCTTGGCTAATTTTTTCAAACCAACAATATCAATTTCCACGTCAAAGTGACCGGAATTACAAATCATGGCACCATCTTTCATTTTTTTGAAATGCTCAATGCGCAAAACATGGATGTCACCGGTTAAAGTGCAAAACAAATCACCAATCAGAGCGGCTTTAGCCATTGGCATGACCCGAAAACCGTCCATCACCGCTTCAATCGCTTTGATCGGATCAACTTCAGTCACAATCACGTTGGCGCCCATACCTCTGGCTCGGCTGGCAAAACCGCGGCCGCACCAACCGTAACCGGCCACAACAATATTTTTACCGGCTAATAAAATATCAGTGGCGCGAATGATTCCGTCCAAAGTTGATTGGCCGGTGCC
>JBAYJS010000074.1:0-3328 GCA_041664985.1 Candidatus Buchananbacteria bacterium
AGCGCCGCCAAAAACCGCCACCCAAAAAAACGCACCCCAATCGCCTAATTTCAATTTTTTAACTTCTTTAATTTCTTTCAAAAAGAAAGGCAGCATCAATAAAAAAGCCAAACCATGCTCGACAAAAACCACCAAAGGTACTGGCAACGCATACAGCGCCGGCCTAAGCACGACACCATCAAACGCCCATAGCGTAGCGGCAAAAATTATAAAAACTGGCCCTAGGATAAATAACTGCTTCATAAATTAAAAAACTTTTTAGCCGCTTTAATATCTTTAGCGATTTGCTTTTTTAAAAGATTGCGATTGGAAAACTTTTTTATTTTTCTGATTTTAATAAGTAATAAAATTTTAATTCTCTGACCATACAAATCATTTTTAAAATTCAATAAATGAGTTTCACAAACTGGCTTAGTAAATCCAAAAGTTTTGGCCGGACCCAAATTGGTCACTCCCGGGTATATTTTTTTATTAACCATGACTAAGGAAAAATAAATCCCCTGCTGATTTTTTTTAATCAGTTGGGGAATTTTTAGATTAACCGTCGGAAAACCTAATTTCCTGCCCTGCTTTTTACCGGTTTTAACTTTACCCTGCAAAACAATGAGTGGCATATTTATTTTGCCGTTACCGAACCAAGACTGACAATTATAAGTTCAAACGCCGCTGAAAGAATTGACATAAGTAATATGCCCAAAAAAGTCACGACCACTAACTCGTTGCCAAATCCGCCGGCAAACTGAATTAGGCTGGAGAATAAAATCATAAAAACTAACAAAGGTAAAATTGAAATTAAAGTAACCAAAGAAGCATTTAAAGCCTTGCGGTCTTTAAATTTGCCACCCAAAATTTGGCCAAACCGATACCAAACTATGGCTGAAGCGCCGGCAAAAATAAAAATTGCCGCCAACGGAATAAAAGCAAAAAACAAAACTTGCAAATCCAAGATATCCGCCAAAAAAGAAAGAGAGATAAACCCCAAAATAAAGGCCAGGATCAAAGCGACGTTAAAACCCAAAAGGATCAAACCATTTTTTAAAATTTCTTCTATAATTTTTTCTTGCTTCCTTTTTTTTATTTTTTTGAATAAACCCATAAAATTTTGGATTATTTTTAATTTAAGTATTTTATCTCTGGTACTAAGCACGTGCGGATGAAATCTTGGGGCAATTTGACTTCTTTTGTCGTTTAAAACCAAAAGATACAAAGCAATGCCTAAACCCAAAAAAATTATTCCCGGAATTACCGGCAAAAAAGTACCAACCAGGGCAAATAAAAACAAAACTCCGACCAAAAAAAGTAAAATTAATTCAATAATTAGAGTTAAAACTAAAATTATCCCCTCTTTCATATCTTTTAAAATTATTACTTTACTTAAAGTATAGCACAAACTGGTTTGATAAAAAACTATTTGACAACCAATACTAATTTTATCATAATTTTAGACATTAAAAAACTAAAAATCTATTGACAATTAGCCAAAAAGATATATAGTATCAATATACTACGTTTTTAATCAAACCTTAAATGAAAAAAAATAAAAAAATAATTTTTTCACCCCGGAAAAAAAATAAATTTTCCAAAGAAAACAAAACCTTAAAAACCGAGGTTTCTTACTACCAAAAACCGAATGCCTTGGGCATTAAAACTCTTGATAATTCCAAATACCAAATTGATTATCCAAAAAATATTCTTTCGGGCTTAAGCCGGCAATCGCAGATAACCTTATTGGAAAATTTTGCCTATGCCCGCTTGGCACCGTTGGTTTTGGTGCTAAAAGATAAATTTAAATATCAAAATCAAAAGCCACGACTGAAAGAATTTATTGATTTTGGCGTTATCAATGATCTGCCGCGATTCAGTGAGGTTGCCTCGATTAATACCAAAAAATTAGTCAGTCAATTTCAAAAGGCAAAAAAAGCCAATAATCTATTTGCCAAGAAAGGCTTTGGCCAAAAGATTATCGGCAAAAAACCGACTTTAGCCAACCAAGCCATCATGTCGCTTTCCTTTGGCAAAGACAGTTTATTGTCTTATGGTATTGCCAAAGAAATCGGCTTGAATTGTCATATTGCCGCCATTGATGAGCTTGACCAAATTGAATGTAAAATCAAAAGAAAAATTGCCGCTGATTTTTCCAAAAAAGAAAAAAAATCAATTGATTTTTTACAAGACAATATTGATGAAATTTTTAGCCATCCAAAAATAAATAAAAATATCAACGAACTAGAAAATACCAACGGCATGCTGACTTTTCTTTTGGATCTAGTCCCTTTGGCTTTTTACCATCAGGCCAAATACATTATTTTTGGCAATGAAAAAAATTTTGACGATTCTTTCATTAATAAATATGGTGCCAAAGCTTACCCCTCTTTTGACCAAACTTCCGGCTACACCAAGCGACTGAATCAAAATTTAAAAAGTTTAACCAATGGCCAAGTTTCAGTAGTCAGTTTGGTTGAGCCGATTTATAATATCGCCGAGATGCATATTTTGTATCATCGTTACCCAAAATTATTAAAATATTTAATGTCTTGCAGCCCCAAAAAAGGGTTAAAAGAAAGATGGTGTTACCACTGTCCGATGTGCGCCAAAGCTTACCTTTATTCAGTCGCAGTTGGCGGCGATCCGAAATTAATCAAATTTAATCGTAATTTTTTTGAGAAAAAATATCAAGAACTTTATCCTTTGTTTAGTAAAAAAATAAAAAGAAATTATGAAAAACCGCCGGCGGTCAAAGAAGAACAGTTGCTCGCCTTTTTGCTGGCCTACCGCCAAGGAGCTAAGGGCGCTTTGATAGATTTATTTAAGAAAAAATATCTGGCTTTGGCCGAAAAAAACGAAAAAAAATTGAGAAAAAAGTTTTTTGCCATCTATCCAGCTAAAAATATTCCTAAAGAACTAAAAAACAAGGTAATTGATATTTACCGCCAAGAACTTAAAAAATTAGTATGAAAAATGACAGCAATTTAGCTAATAAAACAATTTTATTGGTCAATACCGGATCAATCAAAAAAAGATTCATTTTACAAAGAATGAAAAGGTTAGGCCTAAAAATAGTTTGTTTAAATAAAGAAAAAAACTGGGCCCAAACCTATGTTGATTATTGGATTATTGCCGATAATACCAACCAAACCGAGTCAATCTCAGCAATCAAAGAATTCATCGCCGCCAACCCCGAGGTCAAAATCAACGGTGTGGTTACTTTTTGGGAAGATGATGTTTTGCTGACTGCAAAAATTGTCGATAAATTTAATTTTACCGGTACACCCTATGGCGTGGCCAAAAGAGTCAGAAATAAATATCTTTTTAGAGAATTTTGTCTGGA
>JBAYJS010000075.1:0-2887 GCA_041664985.1 Candidatus Buchananbacteria bacterium
CAAGGACGACGCGAAAGCGGTGGCTACAAGCCCGGTGATGAAGACGATCTTCGCGTTCGCCGGCACCACTCCGTTGATGGACAATTACATGGAAGCGTCCGTGATCGACGCGCGCAAGACCGCCGACCTGTTCACGGTGATGAAGACGCCCTCCGTCGCGTTCGCCGGCACCACCTTCGCGTGAACGATCCGGGCCCGCCACACCCCGAAGTGTGTGGCAACGGTATCACCTGTCCAGGTGAATTGGGTCAACTGACCCACCCCCTGAGACGACGATCCGTCTAAGACAAATACCTCCGCGGGTAAAGCAGTTCAAGGAACAGTAATGTATCTGAGGACTATCTTTCCCGCGGAGTCCTCATTTCTACCAATTTTTTATTCCGGCTTTGGCCGGTTTTTTTGTTTATTGCGTCACTCTTGACTTTTAGGATTTTACATCGTAAAGTATAATGTTGTTAGGGAGCAGTTCGGAGCAGTTTGAACAAGGACTTTCCGCTAAAACAGCGGAAGGAGGTCGATATGGATTTTACACCTATAAAGTGCCCCCATTGCGGCGCTGAAGGCAAGACTATTATGCCACCAGATAGCATGACAGTACTTGCTACTTGCAGTGCCTGTAAAGAATTAATGGCTCTTTTCATGGGTCGACCAATTGCCCTGGATAAGCAGATTATCAACGCCGGTTCGTTTGACCAAAAGATCAATCATGTTTTCGAACGGCTCAGCGAGCTGCTGTGGGACAGGGTTCAACAAATGTTTGGCGGACAAGCTGGTCGAAACCAGCCGCCAGGCACCAATGTGCCTATCCCTCGGTCACCGACTTCGATGACGCCTATGGCACCGCACCACCCAGGTGCCAAAGTCGGTCCGATAACCGACGAAGAATTTGCTTCCTTTAAGGGAGATGAGCTGAGGCTCATTGATCAAGCAGATTACTTCAGGGCGATCTTTGGATAATCCCAACCTCTGCAAGACTCTGTTTTGCCGGGGTTCTTTTTTATTCATCTCACCCCTTCCTCTTGACTTTTGGAATTTTATATTGTAGAGTATAATGTTGTTAGAAGTAGCTGGAGCAAAGAGCAAAACGACATTCCTGCCATTTCGGCAGGGGAGGATAGGAAAATGCTTGGACTGATATCAGTAACCTGCCCCCATTGCGGGGCACAAGGCCAGATAATGGCTCCGCCTCACGGATCCATCATCATTGGCCCTTGCCCTGAATGTCAGGGCACAGTTGCCATCTTTATGGGCGCTGCCGTTGCCTTGGATGGAAACATTCTGAAGAATGGTTCGCCAGCAGAAAAAACGAACCATGTCAGCGACAGGCTGTGCAGTTTTATCCGTGAAAGAGTTGGGCGGATATTTGACTCGTCTGACGAATTCACGCCGGAAAGCCAGCCGGAAATGGCAACCGCCCAATCGGGCAGCAGGTCCAGATTCGGAGCTCAAGCTCCTGCGACCCCAATATCCGAACAGGAGTTGGAGAAGTTTACCAAAACCGAACTGGAACTCCTGGATGACCCCAACTATTTCCGAACGATCTTTGGGTGACAACCCCTGCAAGACTCTGTTTTGCCGGGGTTCTTTTTTTATTTTGGTTTGTTTTTTTAACCTAGCTAAGCTAGAATATAAGCATGAATATTTTTGGCAAACTCTCAAAAAATACAATTTTATTTTTGGCTTTAGCTGAACTTTTTTCCTTGGTGACTTATCTTTTGCCGCCATTTGACCAAGCGGCTTTTTTTGTCATTTTGGCCTTAACCGTAATTTTAGTTTTAACCAAATTGGAATATGGTTTATACCTGATGCTGGCCGAACTTTTTGTCGGCGGGTTTGGCCGGCTTTTTAGCTTTCCTTTGGGTAGCTTTACCATTTCTATCAGAATGGCGTTATTTTTTTTGATTTTAATACTTTGGCCAATTAAAAGACAAAAAGCAAAAATCAAAAATCAGTTCAAACCAAACTCTGATTTCTTACCTGCCTGCCGGCAGGCAGGTCTTCTTATTTCTTACTTCTTATTTCTTATTTGCCTGGCTTTTGCCACCATCAACGGTGCAATCAATAATCACTTAACGACAGTATTTTTTGATGCCAACGCCTGGGTTTATTTTATTTTAATTATAATTTTTTGGGACTCAATCAAAACTAAAAAAACGATTGCTGATATTTTGCAGGTTTTAACCGGGGCAACGGCTTATTTAGCTTTAAAAACTTTAGGTGTTTTATTTTTATTTTCTCAAAATATTACCGGCATCGGCGGCCTGTTTTACAAATGGCTGCGCGACAGCGGTGTGGGCGAAATCACTTATGTTTCCGGCTCGATTTTTCGCGTCTTTTTTCAATCCCAAATTTATTGTTTAATCGGCTTTCTTTTAGTTTTAATGATTCTTTTGGCTAATTACCAAAAACTCAAAAAATCCGAATTGATTTTATTTTTGGGTTATCTATATTTAACCAGCTTGGCCTTATTGATCAGTCAATCAAGAAGCTATTGGGTAGGCGCTGTGGCCGGATTATTATTAATTTTAATTTTTGCCTGGTTTAAATTCGGCTTTAGAATTAAAAAAACTGTTGCTTTGATCATGGCTTTATTAGTCATGCTTTTATCACAATTGCTATTGATTCAAATTGTGACTGGTAATTTTTCCAGCAACGTCGTGGCTTCTCGTTTTGGCAATTTGGAAAAAGAGCCGGCCGGCATCAGCCGTTTAAACCAACTCCAACCATTAATTTATAATATTTCTCAGAAAGCCGTTTTGGGCTACGGTTTTGGTAAACAATTAACTTATATTAGCCAAGATCCGCGGATTGTTAAAAATCATCCGGGCGGCGTTTATACCACTTATGCTTTTGAATGGGGCTATTTGGATATCGCTTTAAAGCTTGG
>JBAYJS010000076.1:0-2875 GCA_041664985.1 Candidatus Buchananbacteria bacterium
AAAATTGTAAATTATTGCGCCTGTGCTATAATTGATAATGTTATTTTAATTTTTTTGGCTTAAAAATATGTCAACACAAAACACCATTCTTATTTCCAACTGGAAAATGAAACTTTCAGTGGCCCAAGCCAAAAAATTAGCGATTGCTGTAAAAAATAAAAAAACCACTCAGGCCGAATTGGTGATTTGTCCGACTTTTGCCAGTTTGACTGAGGTGGCAAAAAACTTGGCTGGCAGTCAAGTAAAATTAGGCGCGCAAAATTGTTTCTGGGAGCCAAGTGGCGCCTATACCGGTGAGGTTTCGGCTAAAGAGTTAAAAGAAATTGGTTGTGAATTTGTAATTATCGGTCATTCCGAACGCCGGCAATATTTAAAAGAAACAGATGAAATGATTCACCGCAAAATTAAAATGGCTTTGGCTTGCGGTTTGACACCAATTCTTTGCGTTGGTGAAACTTTTGATCAGCGCCAGCAAGGAGCCAAAGATTATGTTTTGATTCAGCAAGTAACCCAGGCTTTGCAGGGAGTGGAAGTTGGCTCAGACAAACAGCTAATTATCGCTTACGAGCCGGTTTGGGTGATTGGTTCGGGTCAAGCAATTGATCCCTTGGAAGCCGCTAATACTCACCAAGTTATTTATCAAAGTTTATTTGATTTATTCCCGTCAGATATTGTTAAAAATAATTTTCGTATTATTTATGGCGGTAGTGTTGATCAAACCAATGTTGCTGATTTTGTCAGTTTGGAAAAAACCAGCGGCGTTTTGGTTGGGGGAGCGAGTTTGAAAATTGATGAATTTTCTGCCTTAATCGATAGTATTTAAAAAAATTAAACTATGATTTATTATTTAATTCCTTTGGTTGTTATTATTGCCAGCTTTGTGGGGATTTTTTTGATTGTTTCAAAAAAATTTCCCAATTTGGCGGCGATTAACGTTGAATCAATTCCCAAAGAAAAAGAGGCCAAAGTGATTAATCGGATAATGATTGAACGATTGAATCGAAAATTTATTACCACCACCAAAACTTTGCAAAAAGTTTTTGAACCAATTGGTAAAGCGACGGTTGATTTAAGCAATCGAATTTACCAAAATATCACTGATTTGGAAAAGAAAACTTCTCAGGCTCAGGCACCTTTGGGCCAAATTGGTATTGCTCAACAGGTGGCTGACAAGTTAGAGGAAGTAAAAGAAATTTTTTCCCAAGGTGATTTTACCAAAGCCGAAGAAATTTGTATTTCCATTATCGAGCTTGATCCAAAAAATTTAGAAGCATATCAGATTTTATCCAATGTTTATTTAGCCAATAAAGATTATAAAAAAGCCAGAGAAACTTGTCGCTATTTATTAAAATTAATGAATAAAACCAGCGCCAGTAATCCCGCCTTGATTGATAAACACAAAATTGCTAATTCTTGTGCTGACTTGGGTTGGATTTATCAGCTGGAAAATAAAAATAGCTTTGCTTTAACTAACTATCAAAAAGCCGTCGAGCTGGAGCCGAACAATCCGCGGTTCCTTGACTTATTACTGAAAGTCAGTATAATGTTAAAGAATAAAAGCCTGGCCTCTGAGGTCTTTTCTAATTTACAGCAAACTGACCCGGATAACCAAAAATTGCCAGATTTAGAGGCAGAAATTAAGAATTTGCCCAATCCAGAGAAGAAATAGTCTTTCTCTTCAATTTACCCTGTTGTCTGATGCCGTTGTAGCTCAGTTGGTAGAGCAACTCCATGGTAAGGAGTAGGTCCCCGGTTCAAATCCGGGCAACGGCTCCAGATAATAGGGTAAATACAATTTGTATTTACTGTCAGAAAAAAAATGGGGGTCGGTACCGAAGCGGTCAAACGGGGCTGACTGTAAATCAGCTGGCTTTAGCCTTCGGAGGTTCGAATCCTTCCCGGCCCAATCTAAATTGTCTAGTAGGTTCTGCGCCGGAGGCGCACTCGCCTTTGGCGAGGAATCCTTCCCGGCCCAATCTAAATTGTCTAGTAGCATTTAACAATTAATTTCGACATAGCGTATTATCTTTGGGTATGTTCTACGTCTATGTATTAAAAAGTTTGTTCTATAATAATCGGTATGTTGGCAGCACGAATAATGTTGTAAAACGAATTGAAGAGCACAATGCTGGTAAATGTAGATATACAAGCGGCCGCCGACCATGGAAACTTTTATATCAGGAACAGCACGATAGTCGTTCTAATGCAATGATTCGTGAAAAGTTTTTAAAGTCAGGTCAAGGTAGAAAGTTTCTTGATCATCTGGGGCTATAGTAGGTTCTGCGCCGAAGGCGCACTCGCCTTTGGCGAGGAATCCTTCCCGGCCCACCACGTCACTCGCGAGTGACGTGGCCCACCATAGATTGCCACTTAGCTTAACTGGCAAGCCTACTGCCACGGCCCAAGCCAACGTAGCTCAGTTGGTTAGAGCAACAGTTTTGTAAACTGTAGGTCGTCGGTCCGAATCCGACCGTTGGCTGAGGCGATGGCAGTAAGTTGAAAGATTTAATTAATAATAATATTTAAATAAACTTATGTCCCAGGACAACATGATCAAGCTGGAATGCAAAGAGTGCAAAAGAGTGAACTATTTTTCCACAAAAAATAAAAAGACTCTTAAAAATCGACTCGAACTGAATAAGTTCTGCAAGCACTGCAAAAAGCATACGGCTCACAAAGAAACCAAATAAATTATTGGTCATTCTGAAATTGTTTCAGAATCTCTTAAATATCATATGAGATCCCGAACTCCGCTAAAGGTGGACAGTTAAGTTCGGGATGACTTTTATGGGGGCGTCGTATAATGGTAGTACAGCGGTCTCCAAAACCGCTTGCGTGGGTTCGATTCCTACCGCCCCTATGTCTAAAAAATCGC
>JBAYJS010000077.1:0-2792 GCA_041664985.1 Candidatus Buchananbacteria bacterium
GGAAGGTGGTTGGCGCATCAAAAGCTGTAAAGCCGAATTATTAACGATTGCCTGACCATAAGGCGAAAGCAAAAAGTCATTAACATCCTGGGTAATATTGGTAACGCCAAGATAATATTTGCGGCAGCGTTTGACTAAAGCATAAATAAATTTAGCCGAATCTTCATTTTGCATCAACCACCAAGCCTCATCAATAATCAAAATTCTTTTTTTGAGCTGAGACCTGACCACATTCCAAATATAATTGACAATCGTATAAATTGCCATTGGCCGAAGCTCATCTTCCAAATCGCGGACGGAGAATACGACTAACTGGTTTTTCATGTCAACGTTGGTTGGATTATTAAAAAGTCCGGCGAAAGTGCCTTGGGTATATTTTTTTAACCTTAGTGATAAATCCGAACCGCCTTCCATCCCTTCCAAAATATCTTGAAAATCCTGCATAATCGGCGCTTCAACTTTGGCTAAATCGGAACTGGCCGTAATATCTTTTTTGGCATAAGTTTCCAAAAGCGCCCGATCAATGATTGAGTCTTCCTGATGAGTTAATTTACCAAGCATTAATCTGACCAAACCTTTTAAGGTGATAACCGAACCTCGGATGATATCAGCCGGCCGCTGGTCGCCCACCGCGCGCGGTAGATCAAACGGGTTGATTTTTGCTTCCGAACTTAAAGAAATATTAACATAAGTGCCGCCAACGGCATCACACAAGTGTTTATATTCGCGCTCCGGATCAATAACAATTACATCCGTACCAAACATCATTGTTCTTAAAACTTCCAATTTAATGGTATAACTTTTACCGGCACCCGATGTGGCAAAAACAACCGTATTGGCATTTTGCAATGAAAACCGATCAAATAAAATTAAACTATTATTATGCCGATTAATACCATACAAAATTCCCTCATCCGAACTTAATTCTGAAGAAATAAAAGGAAACGAGGAAGCGGCCGGCGATGAATTCATGTTAAAACCAATCATCAATTCATCGTTACCCAAAGGCAAAGTTGAATTAAAGCCCTGCTCGGCTTGATATAAAACTTTTTTGGAAAAAACCAACCGTGAGCCGAATAAAGCTTCAATATCGTTGGTTAAATTATCAAGTTCCTCTTTTGATTTGGCATAAACGGTAATATAAAGTCCAAATTGAAAAAAATGTTCAATCCCTTGGGTCAAATCGTCTCTAAGCTTTTCAATATCCCGCAAAGCGGTTTCTCTAATCGGATCGCGCGGCGCGCCTTTTTCCCGGTCAGACAAAATTTGAGCTTCCAAGGCGCCGACTTTGTTTCTCAATTGTTTTAAAATAATATTTGATTTGACCGGATAAAAATACATTGCAATATCCAACGGCACATTCAAATTGATAATTGGCGCAAACCAACCAACCGCGATATAACGCGGATAGCTAAAAGCAAACAAGGTTCTGACAAACTTGTCGCCCAATTTGATGTAAGTCGGAGTTACCTCTAAAGCCGAAGGAGCAATTAAATCTTTGATCGAAACTAAGCCTTCACGATAAATTCTTTCTTCTTCCAATAAAATCTTTTGTTCTTCCAAATCCTGCTGCTCTCGTTGGCTTAATTGTTGCTGACTTAATTGTTCGGACGCCAAAGCTTCCAATTTTTCCTGTTTTATTACTTCTTGTGGTTTTATCGCCATAATTTATTCTTCAACTCGAATTTTATTTACCTCAACCATTTTTTCTTTGCTGTAAATATCTGGGTTGTAAGTATTATAATAAAGCTCAATTAAACTTTGAGTGTCAAGCATGATTGATTTTAAACTCATACTGGCCAAACCACTGGCAATATTTTCAACTCGCTGCATTAAATCGTGCCGTCTTTTGGCAAAGGCCTCCTGACTTAATTTTACCTCAGAAGCGGCGGAAAATAAACTGAAAAATCTCGAGACCCAAGATTTTTGCTTGTCTGATAATGGATTATAAGGCACGACAATATAAAATCGTTTGGTCATAATGTCACCCAACTCAACCAATTCGCTGACATATTGGCGATACTCAACGGTTTGCATCCGTAAAAGCTCATTAGTTTGTTCTTTTTCAATTTTTTTAAGCCGGGAAAGATAAGTATCAATATCCAATTTTCTGGATTGAATGACAATTTGCAACGGAAATTCCAAAAAATTTAAAAAACCGATGTAAGCTGAGATAATGGCATTTTGTTCATCCTCTGATTTTAAAGAAAAATTAATACTGGAAACCAAAAGCACCGCTCTTAAAGTACCATCCTTTAAAATAACACAATCCTCCCGGATCTCGGCAATATCAAGATATTTTTGAGTTGGAGTAGTAATTTTACTGCCGGCTAATTTTTTTGATTTCATAATTATCCAAATTTATTCGACTCTTAAAACAAATTTCCAGGTGTTGGTTCTTTTTCGCCTTGATAAATGCCGCCCGTATCAACGATTAAAGACAATTCCGCCAGCCGTGAAGCTCTCACCCGATTTTTAGTTTTAATCTGCGGTGGCAAAGTTGGTTTCTTGGTTTTAGAAAAATTTTTTAATTCGGCGTTGGAAAAAAATTTCAGCCAAACCTGCCTTTTGGGACGTTTTAACGTTTGTAAAACATTCAGTAAAAAATAATGAACCGGCCGGCCGTTGATTTTAACAAAAGCTAAAACAAAAGTAATCAAACCGACAATGGCAAACTCAAACAAAAATAAACTGAAATCAGCCAATTTGTAAGCAACAAAAGTAAAGCCGCCGCCAACCAAAAGAATAATAAACTGCCGAACCGTGATCGGCCCGATTACTTTATCTTCAAC
>JBAYJS010000078.1:0-2575 GCA_041664985.1 Candidatus Buchananbacteria bacterium
GCACTTGCCGTTGTTGCTCTGGCCGTTGGTTCCAGCGGCAACCTTGGGAATCATCCAGCCCTGGACAATCGGATCGAGCTTGCGCAGCAGGTAGTGCTGGCAGACCCAGGCGACAGACTTGCCGAACACCCGTGCGATCTGCTCATTGGTCTTGCCATACTTTTTGAAGGTCAAGATGGCTTGCAGAATCTCAATGGGGTCGTGCGGCTGGCGCCCGAAGTTTGCGGCCACGGACAAGGCGTAAATCTCTTCGGGCTCCAGACTGCCGTCAGTAACGAAAGCGACGATTCCGCGCTTTAGGTACTGGCAGGCAGCAAGCCGGCGTTCGCCGTCCACGAGCTGGACCCTGTACGGCCCTGACGGACTTCTCAACTCGGTGACGATGATGGGCATGACTTGGCCGATTTCCTTGATGCTATCGGCCAATTCCTTAACCCCGGCAAAGTGCTGCCGGATCTGGCCCGGCAAGGGCCTGACCTCAAACGGGTTGATGGCGATTGTCTTTGGCAGTTTGATTCCTGCCATATCAACCTCGGGCACAACCACAACACAACTCTTCGGGGCACTCCTAGTCTGAGGCATGACTCGCTCCCTCGAAAAAGAACTGTGTGAGAGGACGACATTTTCCGACACCTTAAATAAAATTATCACAGCCCAAAAATTTTTGCAATAAAAAATCTGTGTGCCGTTTGTTTTTATGCTATAATTATCAATTATGAAACAGAAAGAGGCGCTGGATATTTTAAAGTCAGGATACAATACTTTTTTGACTGGTCCGCCCGGGAGCGGCAAAACTTTTTTATTGAACGAATATATTAAGTACTTGAGAAAAAATCACGTGCAGGTTTCAATTACCGCCAGCACGGGAATTGCTGCAACGCACATGTCAGGAACCACCCTGCACTCCTGGTCCGGGCTTGGAATAAGAGAGGAGCTTAATGAACAGGAAATAAAAAGCGTTTCTGAAAAAGGATATGTGAGAAAAAAAATAAAAAGCACCAATGTTTTGATTATAGACGAAATTTCCATGATAAAGGCCTCGCAGTTTGAAGCGGTAGATAAAATTTGCCAATATATACGAAGAAACCCAAGGCCGTTTGGCGGGCTTCAGGTTGTGTGCTCCGGAGACTTTTTCCAGCTGCCGCCCGTATACAAAAATGAAAAGCCCTTCGACGCGGCTCAGGGTAAACTTTTCAGCCCAGATCAAGATAAACCAAGGTTTATCACCGACTCCGAGGCTTGGAAAAGTTTAGAAATTAAAGTTTGCTATTTGGACGAACAGCACCGCACAAAAGACAAACAGCTGCACAAAATTTTAAACCACATAAGAGACAATGAAGCCGAAAAATCAAAAGAACTTTTGTTTTCACATAAAGCCAAAGACTTAAAGAAAGTTTTTACAAAGCTCTACACCCACAACGTTGACGTGGACAGCATTAATTATTCTGAACTGGCAAAAATAAAAGGCAAAGAAATTTCTTATCAAATGGTTTTGAGGGGCAACCCGGTGGTTGCTGAAGCATTAAAGAAAAGCTGTTTGGCTCCAGAAAAATTGGTTTTGAAAGAAGGGGCTCATGTTATGTTTATAAAAAATAATTTTGAGTCGGGCTATGTAAACGGAACTCAAGGAAAAGTAATTGGGTTTGGGGAAAGCGACTTACCTGTTGTGAAAACCGAAGACGGGAAAAAAATAACTGTAAAATATGCCGACTGGACAATTGAGGAACCCTCCTTGACGGGCAAGGAAAATAAAACTTTGGCAGGAATTTCCCAGATGCCTTTGAGGCTGGCTTGGGCAATTACAGTGCACAAAAGCCAAGGGATGAATTTGGATTCTGCGGAAATAGACCTTTCAAGATGTTTTCTGGAAGGAATGGGATATGTTGCCCTTTCAAGATTAAGGTCGCTTTCCGGTTTGCGCCTGATGGGAATAAATAACCTGGCTTTTTGCGTGAACCCGCGGGCTTTGGAAATTGATAAAACTTTTAAAAAACTATCCAAGCAGGCTCAAGTTGAACTAAAAAAAATTGGCGGCTCGGCCGTAACCAAGCGCCAAAAAATGTTTATAAAATATCTCTGCTCGTAAATCAGTTGAGAATCCAGAGGGAATAATTTAAGAATCCGGCAAAGGTAACCCAAAGAATGTATGGAACCAGCAGATAAGCTGCTGGTTTTGAAATGCGATAAAAACTTATGATTGTGTATAAAATGGCGAGCCAAAGCAGAATAAGCTCAAAAAAAGCGGCGCCAAGATTGTGCCAGCCAAAAAATATTACAGACCACAAAATGTTTAAAATTAACTGCGCCCAGAAAATTGCAGGAATTTTTCTTTTAGACCAAACCAGATATAAAGCAATTCCCATGAGCAAAAACAAAGTTGTCCAAACCGGGCCAAAAATCCAGTTTGGCGGATTTAGTGCGGGCCTGCTTAATGTGGCATACCAGCCTTTTATTGAAGGCACCGTAAAAAATGACCCCACAATCCCCGCCATTTCACAAATAACTATGCTGGCTAAAAGTTTTATGTAATTTATTTTCATAGTTTTTATTTAATTATACCTTAACAATATATTTA